>JAPXNP010000048.1:0-9799 GCA_033811955.1 Acidobacteriota bacterium | reverse complement strand
ACACGCAGCTCCGGTTGCCGTGGTGTTGCGAGGGTTAACGGCTCAGCCGCAGCAGGAGCCGACGAAACCAGGGCAAGCTCTGCTCCACAGCCTGGCGGCGGGCAAGGTCGCGTTCGCGAGCCAGTCTCGCAAGGAAAGACTCGCCTTCGGCTTCGTGACATTGCTTGTATTTCTTTCCACTACCGCACGGACAGGGTTCGTTTCGTCCCACACGAATGATGCGGCGCGGCTCTATCTGTACGCTTCGCCGCATGGGCAGTTTCCCCGACAGGCCTGAAGTCTTTCCTCGAAAAAACACTATGGTGAACTCCTCTAAGAATTCTGAATAAGGGGAAGGGCGACCTTCCGCCGCAAACATCCTAACCTGAAGACCGCGCCCCTGTCCAACCTTTGCTGAAGCCGAGCCGAAACCGGAAGGCTCATGCGGCTGCCGGCTCGGCGCCTGATCCAGTCGCGTCGAATCGGAGCGAAGAACCCGAAAACAGTGACGAGGCATACTGTAGTAACTGGATCGACATACTCTATTTTAGGAGGTACCATGAGTCACATCAACGTTGTCGAACAGCGGTTACGCGAATGGGAACAATGGGTGTTTCGTCGACAGAAAAGAATTCCCAACAACAAGAAACTGTTTGTGCCGGCCTGCATGGACGAGCGGCTTCCCGTCGAAGAGGTTCTCGGTCTCGCACCCGGCGACGCTCACGTCTTCCGCAACGCGGGAGGTCTGGTGACCAACGACGTGCTTCGCAGCGCCGCGCTGACTACCAACTTTTTCAACACTGAGGAAATTATTGTGGTCACTCACACTGAGTGCGGAATGCTGACTGCTCCCGGTGAGGAGATTACCCGGCTTCTCGAGGAAAAGTCAGGCAAAGCCTTCGACGAGGTCTCGGTCGATCCGATTCTGCCTGAGTGGAAATTGAGCCGGCAACAGCTTTCCCGATGATGGCGCATGCAGTCGGATATTGACGAAACGACCGTCCACCAAGTGGACTATCTGCGCAACAGCCCTCTGATACCGAAAAGCGTGCGAATCAGCGGGTATGTCTACGAGGTGGAGACGGGTCGGCTTCGTCGTCCCCACGATATTTACGCCTTACGCACCCGCCGCTCCCCCGCTGCCTAGGTATGGCTCCCGGAGCTGCGATAGGTTGCTCTCATGTCGGAGTTGCGGCCGAATGTCGAGCGGGGAGGTCCAAGATACCGGGATCATGCACGAGCGATGACTCGCCTCCCCGCGCTAATGACAGGATGAACTACGGTACGGCCCTCAGTTACGCCTCGCCGCCGTCCAGGCCCAGTTGATCTGCGATACCGGCCATGGCGCCGACAACAACACCGATATGCTCATCAAGCTCGACCCCTAACTCCTCCGCGCCTCGGCGGATCGCGTCCCGGTCCACCGCCCGGGCGAAGGCCTTGTCCTTCATGCGTTTCTTGACCGAGCGGACGGGAAGATCCGCCACCCGTTTCCCGGGACGTACCAGGGTTGCGGCGGTAATGAACCCGCACAGCTCGTCGACGGCGTAGAGTGCCTTAGCAAGTCTGGTTCGCCGTGGCACTCCCGTGTGATCGGCATGAGCCAGCACGGCTTCAACAATCTCCTCGGGATAGCCGGCTTCCTTCAGAATCGCCGCTCCCTTCTGCGGGTGTTTCTCCGGAAAGCGCTCATAATCGAAGTCGTGGATAAGTCCTGCTACGGACCATAGTTCCGGGTCCTCGCCGAACCGATCGGCGTAAGCCTTCATGGCGGCTTCCACCGCCAATGCGTGCCGGATCAGATTCACGTTCGAGGTGTACTGGTTCAACAGCTCCCATGCCGCCTGTCTGTCAATCATCACTATTCCTCTCCTCGAAGATCCCGCCGTCGATCCTTCAGTCCGGGTACTTCTGCGATTCTAGCCGCCTTCGTCCCTGTCATGCTAAACCGGTTCAAGACCGAAAGGACAAACGCGCTCGATGTTCGGCGTCACGTTTAAGTAACGCTCCGAACGGCGGCCCCGGGGTACCGGCGCCGCATACCAGGCATGTCGTAGGCTGAAGGCCGAACGCCCTGGCAAGTGCCCGGCAGACGGTACGTGCCGTGCTGCGGAGCCGACGGTTCTGTTGTTGTTCGACCTCCCAGTCATTCGAATCTCGATTTCCCCCGTGTGACCTGCAACCTGGTTGTCCGGATCAAGAGCTGAAAAGGCAGACCGGTTACCATGTCCGACAAATAGTGGATGTACATTCTTATAAACCGTAAGTGTGCGGGATGTCTAGATTTTTTTCTTCCGATTTTGTCCGGGCTGTGCTATCATCGGTCGGTGGCTTTCAAGGGGTTCTCAAGCACGTCTCCCAAAGTCAAGCGTTTCCAACCTGATTTTCGGTCCGAACGAAACCTGGCAGTCGCGATTCTCAAGCAGGCCTGGCATGAGGCGGTGATCGACCTCCGCCGAGTGAAGGAGAATTCACGGAAGGACTACAGCCTCTTGAAGAGAAAAGCGATTGAATGGATCCGTAGCGACGAGGACGGATTCCCTTATTGGTGCCAGTTGGCCGACGTGGACCATACGGCGATCCGACAGAAGCTGAATGAGACGCTCCGGAAGCAGCGGCGGGCGGCTCGTTCGCTGTCGGAGGTTTCCTGAAGGTAGGAAGGCCTCGGACCTTGAGCGGGTGTGGCTCGTGGGGGGCTGATCCCGAGGGGTGGTCTTGACCTTCCTGAAACAGCAGGTTTGCGGCGCTTTCTTTTTGGGAATAGTTTATAATCGGCATTTCTCGGGCGGGGTCGTAGTTCAGCTGGTTAGAACGCCGGCCTGTCACGCCGGAGGTCGCGAGTTCGAGTCTCGTCGACCCCGCCATTCTTTTCAACAACTTACGGCGAGAGCAAGAACGGTGGGCCAATCCACCTTTCCTGTTTGTGTCCTGCGGGGCCATCATGCGGCCCCTTCTTTCTGTTTCGATCCTCCACCTTCAATCAATCTCAGACCCGCTGAACCGCCAGCCGCTGCGAGTGGAACGCGTAGAAGCGCTCCGTCGTAGACAGCCGGGAATGTCCGAGCAGAGTCTGAATCGTGTGTTTCTCGAGGCCCAGTGTATTCGACAGCCGGATCCCAAAGGCGGTGCGCATGTCCTTGACCCGCAGCCAGGGATAACCCGCCTCCCGGCGAGCCGCTTCCCACGGCTTGCGACAGTCGAACCAGCGACTGACCGTCTTCGGGTTATAGAACACGTACTCACCTACTTTCGGCATCCGACGGATGGCCTCGATGGCCAGCTGCGTCAGGGCGATGTAGCGGAGCTCTCCCGCCTTGGTTTTCGGCAGCACCACCGGGTGATCCTCGAGGAAGACCTGATCGTGCGTCAGCGAGAGCGCCTCTTCACGCCGGCATCCCGTCTCGTAGAGAAAGCGAAACACCGGCTCACATTCCGGCCGGAGTTGCGCCAGCGTCTCCTGGATCGCCTTTTCGAGGATCGGCAAATACCGATCGGCGATCGCGGGCTTGTGCTGCTCGTGGAGCTTTCGCAGGTGCGGAATCGGGTTGCGGAAGATGAGTTCCTGATCGACCGCCCAGCTCAACAGGTGCTTGAGTACCGCCAGCTCTTTGTTGATCGTGGCGGGGCTGAGCCCCTGACGCTTTCTCTTTGAGATGTACACCGTAACATCGAAGGGTGAAAGTTCCTGGGCAGGGATGCGTCCGAGCTGCTCCGTAAGCAGGTTCAGTCGACTGAACTTGGTCTGCGGATGGCGGTTCTCAGTGAGGACGTACTGCTCGTAGTACACGTCTGTCAGTTCCTTCAGCGACGTCGTCGGCGCCTCGGCCCGGTTCAGTTCGGCCAAAGCTTCTTTCACCCGGCCTTCCAGCCTGGCGATTTTCAGATTCAGATCGGCCGACTGAGCCAGTTCCTCGGTCGGATAACGACGCCTCCATCTTCGATTTCTGTCCCGACGATTACCGGGCAAATAGATACTGACCTCCCAAGACCCGTTAGGGAGTTGTTTAATGCCCAAAGGAGTCTTCCTTTCGGTGGAGTCTAGCCGAGTCTTGGTCCCGCATCTTATGCGCTCCCCGATCGACGGGCAAGCTGCGAAGAGACTCCTCGAGATCCTCCCGAAGATAGATTCGTGTTTTGCCCAGAAGCCTTGGAACGATCCTCCCGCTCTTGACCAATCGACGAAACAAGTGGATCCAAACGCCCAAATACTGCGCCGCCCGCTGCTCTCGATATCCGACGGGAACAGCGTCCTTAATCCTATCCGGAACCATCACCAATCTGAGTCTTCCTGTCATCATGTCGGCTTAGGGTTAGGGACAAGGCCCCCCCATTCAGTCCCCGAATCGGGGGCGGATGCTTGACTCCGGCTCTTACGTACAAAGAGTGTCCGAGAGCGTGGGAACCTCAAAAGTGCCCTATGTCTCTCCTCGAGAAGGTCGTGCCTCTGGGGAGGACTTCGTATACACTGTCAGGGGCTATGGTATTTCGAAGGGGGTTCTGGTCAGAGCATGTGGGGAGTGGTGGCGATGGTGAGTGAGGCCGACTCCAGCGACGGGCTCGGGAAGTTACGAGGCGCTCTCGTGCGCTTCAAGCCGGGGCAGAGGATGTACGATGAGATCGTCGCGCCTCGCGACCAGGTTTTCGCCAGGTACCGGCCAATTTTCTCGGCGGAACATCTCCCGGAACTAACAAAGGAGGAATTCACATCCTTTCTGTATTCGGAGAACAACCGTCATTGGACCGGACTTTATCGGCAGGGACTCGGGGCGGCAGGTGATATGGAGAGGTTGCGCCAAAGCCTGGGCATCCTATTGGACGAAAACAGGCCGATTGCTCAGCGGTTTCCGGAGGCGCTTGACATGGTCGCCGGCCTAGGAAAAGGGATAGCCACGGCCATCTTGACGGTCGCGTACCCTGAGAGCTACGGCGTTTGGAACAACGCTTCTGAGGCGGCACTTCGCCAGGTGGAACTGTGGCCCAGGTTCGAAAGAGGCGAGGGCGTCGGTGGCCGCTATGAAAAGATTAACGCCATTCTGGTGCGCCTCAGCACCGATCTGAAGATCGATCTCTGGACCTTGGATGCTCTTTTATGGTTTCTGCTGGAGCCTGAGGAGCCTCCATTGGTCGACGCGGGTAGTGTACCTCCGACGCTTGCCGACACCAGATTCGCTCTGGAACGGCAGCTGGAGGCCTTCCTTCTTGAGAACTGGGATCAGACCCCCCTTGGAAAGGACTGGGAAATATTCAAGACACCGGAAGATTCCGAGGCCGGCAACCAGTTTCCCACCGACGTCGGGCGGATCGATATTCTTGCGAGACACAGGGTCGAGCCGCGACTCTTGGTGGTCGAGCTGAAGCGCAACCAGAGTAACGATCAGACCGTCGGTCAAGTACTTCGCTACCTGGGCTGGGTGCAGAAGCACTTGACCCAGGAGGGCGAAACGGTGGAAGGATTAATCATTGCTCATAAGGGGGAGAAGGAAGCCCAGTATGCACTTTTAGTTCTGCCGAACGTGAAGATGATGACGTACGAGGTCGAGTTCCGGCTCAACGAGCTGGAGCCTCTGCTGGAGTGAGGAAGTTCCCCGTCCCCGGCGGAAAAAGCCACATCGGGAAGCCGGGGAGAAGCCCGACGGCTGGCCAAACCGGACCGCGCTCAAGACTCGGGAACCCCCGACTCCATGGGGGCGATTTACAGACCCTCCGCTTCAGCCACCCGCGCATCCTATGCCGGATGCCGCTCTGGGTGGCCGCTTTTGGGTGGCTCCTCACACCTCGCGAGACTCAATGGCCCGCTAGACTAGAGAGGCACAGGGGGACAGCCTAAAACTTGGTTAAGGGGTTCTGAGATGGGAAAGTCAGAACCTTGGAAGTCATGGTTCCAAAAGGTCTGCGGAGGAGGGCTCGTAATGGACTTTAGAATGTTCGCCAGAATCCACGTTGAGTTCGTAAGGGTGGCTACATCTACGGAGGGTTTGAGAAGGACACTGGGTGCCGTTGACGAAGCTGTAAAGGCTAGCTCGACTCGTCTCGCCCGAACTTTCAGCGATTTCGGTGGAGGCATGGACCCTGAGGGTACCTCGGCTGGAGGCCCGCATCAGCGCGAACTAGATCATTGGGCGTGACCGGGCGCACTGCAATCCAGGCGGGGTACCCGGTATCTTCCGTTCGCAAACGAGACCAGTGGGGAGGTTCGATGGCACTGCCCAATCCGATCATCGAAAGAGAGCGAAAGAAACATACTCGAGAGGGGTTCGCCCAGTATCTGCTGGCGTCTCTGATCTTGGGGGAAGGGCCGAAGAAGTGGAATACTCCCTATCAGATGTGGCCCTGTGGCCGGAAGATTGCCGCAGATCTCTGCGCAAAGGCCTTTGATGACCCTGCGGGAGCGGGTGACGGCCGGTTTTACTGGGAGTTCAGGCTCGAGGCACCAGGGAGTCCCGGCGGAAGGTGGCCTGACCTTGCGATTCGAACCGAAGACAGACTGATCCTCTTCGAACTGAAGACCGAGGCCGGGAGCATCCGCGAAGGCCAGGTGGATGAGTACCTCGAGCTGGCCAGAGCTCAGTTTCCCGATCTCCACGTGGACATGCTCTATCTGACCCGTGACCCGGTTGCGGATGCCCCCTTTCTGCCGGATCGGGCCCGTTACGGAAATCTGACCTGGGCGGACGTGGCGGCGATACTCGAGGTGCGATCCGCAGACCTGGGCGATGCAGATCGGTTTGTCTGTCGCCTGTTTGTCGAGTATCTCGAGCAGGTGCTCTTCCCAACAGAGGTCACACCCGAGAAATTCGTAGACATCGGAAAACCAGCCGAGTTCGATTGGGAGGCCGCGGACCTGAACGACGGGCGTCTCCTCGAAATACTCGACTCAGTGGAGCGAACCCGTTCGCAGCAGGTCATGCCGATCGTGGTGGCATCCCCGACTGAAGGTCACCGCATCTGCGATGAAATCCGAGAGCTGATCCGGGGCTTCAACATGGCTTCGGACAACAAGATCGCTCACGCCTCGTCCTGGGTCTGGACCTCCACTACCAAAGGGACGGCGAAATCCCAGTCCGGAACCGAAACCGGCGTCGAGATTCGGATCTCCTATTATCAGAAGGGCAACGGGCTGAGCCACTGAGCCCGAGAGGTTGCAGAGGACCAAACCGTGGTCGGCTTAGGTGATAGAAATACCATCATATAGTGTCGAATGCTGGTATTCTTATCCCATTGCGCGACGAGAAGAGGACCGGTTCAGGGAAGCAGTGCTGACCTTCCGGGATCACGATGGGATCCTCAGGACGAGTGACGCGATCCGGAAGGGCGTTCACCCGAGAACGCTCTATGAGATGCGAGATGCCGGAGTGATCGAGAGACTCAGTCGTGGGCTCTACCGACTGTCTGATCTCCCTCCACTGGGAGATCCGGATCTCGTTTCTGTTTCCCTGAGGGTGCCCAAAGGAGTGATTTGCCTCATCTCCGCTTTGGCCTTTCACGATCTGACGAACCAGATCCCGCATGAAGTCTATCCCGGTCTCGAACGGGGGATGGAGCAGCCCCGGCTCGAACATCCGCCCCTCCGGATTTTCTGGTTTACTTCCAAGGTGTTTCACGCGGGCATCGAGACCCATGAGGTCGACGGGGTTCAAGCTCGTGTCTACAGTCGTGAGAAGACACTGGCGGACTGCTTCAAATTCCGAAACAGAATCGGGCTCGACGTGGCGCTCGAGGCACTGCGGCGCTACCAGAAGCGGCATGGCGTGAATGTGGACCAACTACTCCACTTCGCCCGGATCTGTCGAGTGGAAAATGTCATGCGTCCTTATCTGGAAGCCCTACTATGACCATCCGGAATCTTCCTGAGTCGGTCCACCGGCGACTGTTGAACAAGGCACGAAACAGCAGTCGGCCCTTCAATGAGCTGCTGCAGTATTACGCCATGGAACGCTCTCTTTACCGTCTTTCTAAGCACAATTGTCGAGAAATTCGAGGCCACTATGCAGCCTCAAGAGGTCACTGAGGGATTTGATTCTGACCTACCACACTCGACGCTACGGAGTTGTCATTCGCTCTCGCTTGTGAAAGCTCTCGGAGAGCCTCCCAACAGAGCCGTTCCCCTAGGTCTTCCCAGTCGAGGAACGGCTGGATGCTACGTGTTGCCGAGCCGAAGGTTTCGAAGGTTCGAGGGGTTGTTCCGTTCTTGTTCCGTAGGGTTTGATCTCCTCGTCTCTACACCCCGGTGGATGGATCGTATTTGCCCCCATAAATGAGTCCCGCCACCTCCGGCGTGACTTGGATGGCTTTCTCGAAACGGCGCGACGCGCTTCGATCACCCACCACGATCGTCGCCGGCGATCGATCTCCTGCCAGGCGCCGCCGCCAGTGTGCGTTGTTCTCGATCCAATGGACGACTTGCGGCAGCAGTTCTGAGGGACCTTCGGGGAGCTCAATGACCCGTCGGACGACCAGGTAGCCGATGAGGTAGAGAGCATGGCGGCCGGTCCATGTGTCGCCGTCGTGACTCCAGAGGCGAGCCAGAAACCAGAGTTCATCTCCGCGACCCATCCTACGCAGGTGCGATGCTCGCGGGCTTCGGATATCGCCGTAGGTGAAAGTCTCAAACTCGGGGTCGGCGTGTGTTTTGTACTTTCGGAACTGGTCGGGAAGGAAGTCAGCGATGGAACGGGCCCGACCGGTCCAGCTCGGGAGGTCACGGTAGCGAGGAATAGATCGAGCCTGGGCAAAGCTCGCCGATTCCTTGATGGGAACAAATTCGAAGGTTCTGTCCAGAAAGACCGGGCTCTTGAGGCCCCGGAGCCGGGCGTCCGCCGTGTTCACTCCGACGTTGGCTAAGTAGAGTCTCATCTCATCGGTGGTTTATGACGATGGGGATTTCTGAATCTTCATCAATGTTCACATGCGGTCAGCATTTGGTGCGATTGCGGAGATCATTCCGGTTTCCGCCTGTTCGCAAAGAGCCCTCCTGCCCTTCCTTCCCAGGCTCCCGCCACGAACAATCTCGATCCGGCCATTTGGTCGGTGCGGCGTGGATGCCGGGTTGATACTGGTGGATCAATTCCAGAAACCGATGGATCGTCGCTTCGGAAAACTTGACTTGTGACCTCTGCCTCCGATCAGCACCCGGAGATCCTCGGGGACCTCGATGCCGTCGCGACCAAAATAGAAGAAGTCATCCGAGACTAGGACATTTCTTCCGCCGAGGTCGTGCTGCATCTCCGCCTCTCCGTGGGATGGATTGGGAAGTTGTTCGAAGCTCCCGTCGGCCAAGGGGCGGTAGATGTTGTCCCCACATCGATACCGGATCTCCTTGTTCGTCAGATGCGGGACCTTCCTTCGGAATCGTCGATCCGCAGCGTATTGCTCGTAGGTCGAAGGAATCTCGGTGACTTCCATGGCATAGACGATCCGATTCCCTCGAGAGCGGCAGCTGATCCCCACAACCCAATCTCCGATCGTTGCCGTCCGACGGATCACCGGCTTGCAGCAGGCCAGCGTGCAGTACCCCCAGAACGGGTTTGGAGCGAACCCGGAATCGTGCGGCATGATATAGGAGAAGAGTCTCATGATCCGTTCTTCCTATTCTCCTCGGTTCGACTTGGATGCCTCCTGATGCTCTTCCCCCCGCTCGTTTTCGGTGGTCCTACCGTCTCTACGTTAACGTTAGCTCCCCCTCATTCCGTTCCGGCTGCTCACCGCTGAACCGCCTGTTTCGAGGTACCCTCAAAAGGTGTGAAAATAGCACAGGCGGCGAGTATCCTTCCGGGATCGAAAGAACTCGGGTTGGAAAGCCCGGGACCGAAAGGAGTACGCG
>JAPXNP010000047.1:0-10069 GCA_033811955.1 Acidobacteriota bacterium | reverse complement strand
GTATTCCCGTACCTCGAGCCCAAGACCTGGTTCATTTCGAGGTGGACGGCCCCGCTTTTATCGCCGGGGTGGACAACGGCGACCCACGCAGCCACGAACCGTTTAAGGCAAACCATCGGAGAGCGTTCAACGGTAAGTGCTCGGTGATCGTTCGGTCCGCCGGCGACACCGGCCCGATCTCGCTAACAGCTTCCAGCGAAGGCCTGCAAAGCGACACAATCACGATCCACGCCGGCCGACCCGACTGAAAAGACCTGCGACCGGCCTCGCACGATCTTGCGCGACCCTAGTCGATGCTCAGTCCAACGGCGTATCGTCGCGCCTCCTTCAACTTCATCGGTTCCGGTTTCAAAGCGGGCAAAGAGGTCCGCCCGTTTCGGAAGCTTCGTTTCACACCTGCACCCTTCCCGTCGTCAAAAGAGAGTGAAGGGAGAAACGAGAATGAACCGAAGAAAACCAAGGATCGCGGTGATTGGTAGAGGAAACGTGGGAAATTCTCTCCGACAGGGAATCGACAAGGCGGGATACGAAGTACGAGTGACAGGAAAAGACCCCGACCGAGTCGAATCAGTGGGGCCGTTGGAATGCCGCGCTCACCGATCAAAACAAGGCAACCGCTTAAGCGCCGAACCTCTTTTTGATGTGAACCGGCTCCCTTTCATCCAGGTCCGGAGGCCCGTTCATGGCGCTCGACCGCTCGTCGCCGGGCCCTCTCGGAGCTCCCTGCAATGCAAGAGCTTGCTGACGCGAGCGACGTGGCAGGTAGCCCCGAAGCGTCACACGACCAACCGGGCTACCCATACACAGGTGCACACGTCACCGTCGAAGCCCAAGGTCTCAGCTCCTTTCGAAAGACATTCTTCCAGCTCCTTGCTCTCGGTGGAAATCAGGCGGGTCGGTCGATCGGGAGCGACGAGGTCTGTACCGCCCCCTTCTTCTTGCTCACAGGCGACAACTTCGCGGCGGCGTACCCTGCGTCGGTCTATTCCCGGTTCTCGAGCACTTCGATCGGCGCCCCACTTTCCCCGAGCATTTCGAGGGCACGGCAACAACGTCGTTTCCGTTGGCAGCGACTTCTAAACGGGCGCATGTCGATGTTCCTACCGAAAGGAAAGACACCTGTACGGTAGGACAACGTTTCCACTAGGCTCAATAATCACAGAAAGAGCACCTCGTGACTGCCGGACTGTCCGGCGAGTTTGTGTAGAACGATCATAGTTGGTGCCGTCGGTGTGAGCTTCCTGCGATGTGAACTCCTCGGAAGTCTCGAAAGTCCGGGTACGAAGATTGGTTCCAGCTTCAGATTTGTATGCACAGGGTCGCATCGGTTCTCACTGCTGCAAGCTGTGCCGCCGAAAGGTGATTGCCCCACCGGCCGAGGTCAGTCAGGTATCACCGGTCAAGGCTATTAACAGTGAAATCGTTGATAACAGAGGTCACGAGCTATTGTGTCAGGAAGCTCTAGTCATGAGCAAGGACCGAGAATACCGAAAACGACATGTATCGCATGGGAGGTAGTCTCTCTCTATCCTCCGGAGGACAACCTGCCCATGGCGAGAAATTTTCGCTGAACATGCGTATTCTATCTGGAGATGCGGCGGAAAACGCGCCCGTTCGACGAGCGCCGGCACGGTTGGGAGTGAAAGATGAAGATCACTGCATGTTTTCGGTTCGGCATTGCGGGGCAGTTGGCGTGGTGTCTCGCCCTCGCCCCCCTTTCTGCAGAGGTACGGATGTGGGAGGAGGAGCTGGTTATACCGACATGGTTGATCGGACCGGAGGAGGTGGATCCGACCTTCTCTTGGAGTTCGACGCGTGACGATGTCTACCCATACCCATATAAGGAAATACTCACCGATGAGAAGGCGGACAAGAAATATAAGGCCTGCCGGCTCGAGAACGAGTTCATCAAGGTTTTGATGCTTCCGGAAATTGGAGGGCGCCTTCACGGAGCCCAGGACAAGACCAACGGCTACAACTTTTTCTATTGGCATCCGAGCATTAAGCCCGCCCTGGTGAGCATGACAGGCGCCTGGATTTCGGGTGGGATCGAATGGAACTTTCCCCACGGACACCGGCCGACTTGTTTCAGCCCGGTTCAATATCGGCTGGTCGAAAACTCAGACGGCAGTAAAACGGTCTGGGTGGGTGAACCCGAACTTGTCTACCGACTCCGCTGGATCGTGGGAATCACCATCTACCCGGGCAAGAGCGTCATCGAGGCAAAAGTTCGGCTGATGAATCCAAGCCCGCTCCGCCAGTCTTTCCAAATGTGGGCCACAACTGCAACGAACGCAAACGAGGATTATCAGTTGATCTTCCCGACTCGCTTAATGACCGGTCACGGTAAGGTGGAGTATTACCATTGGCCGATCAACGAAGGGGTGGACCTGAGCTGGTGGAAAAATGTTCCCAATGCGGCCAGTTACTTTGCTGTAGAGCCGAGTGGCTTTTTTGGGGGCTATGACCACGCAAAGAAGGCCGGTACCGTTATTGCCGGGAACCCCCACATCGTCATCGGGAAGAAGTTCTGGACCTGGGGGACCTCACCCTCAGGGAGGATCTGGGAAAGGATTCTTAGTGACGGAGAAGGACCGTACGCCGAGCCCCAAGCGGGCGCCTACTCGGATAATCAGCCCGACTATCACTGGATCCAGCCGGGGGAGATCAAATCTTACAGCCACTATTTCTTTCCCGTCCGCGATATCGGACCTTTCAAGATGGCCAACATTTATGGCGCGGCCAACCTCGAGTTCGAGGGTGATGAAGTCAGGCTCGGTGTCTATTCCACGGGCGTCTTGAAGTCGGCGCAAGTCCTTTTGGAACGCGAAGGAAGGTCAGTCTTTGACCGGACCGTCGATTTGGATCCGGCAACCCCCTTCACTGCGAGCTTGAAGTCGACCGCAGCCGACTCCGACCCGGAGAGCTTTGTCCTCTCCTTGAAAACGGCCGACGGAGAGGAACTCCTTTCTTACAGACCCAAGATTCAGAAACCGTTACAAGTTCCTGAGCCGGCGAAGCCTCTCCCTGACGCGACGGTCGTGCGGACTCAGGATGAGCTATGGCACTACGGGGAGTATGCCTACAAGTTCAGGAGCCCTGACAAAGGGCGAGCTTACTTCGAAGAAGCATTACGGCGTGACCCGGGTGACAGTCGTTCTCACCTGTCTCTGGCGGAGATGGAGATCAAACTGGGTCATTACGAGAAGGCGTTGCAGCACCTCGACATCGCCGCCGAAAGGGACCCCGACAACGGAATGCTTTTCTACCTTAGAGGATTGGCCCAGGAAGCACTCAAAGATTATGAGGCCGCATACGAAGCGTTTTACCGGGCCGTTCATTTTGGGAGCTACTTTTCTCGGTCCTACGAGGGGTTGGCTCGGCTCTCCCTTCGGCAAGGGGACGCTGATCAAGCCGTCTCTCACTTGGAGAAGGCTTTGCAAATGAATGCCCTGAATCCCGTGTTATGGACTCTGAAATCTGCGGCGTTGCGACAGGTCGGCAAGTTCGACCAGGCGGGGGAAGCCGCCGCACGGGCAGCCAGCTTGGATCCGCTGGATGCTTTAGCGGTGTACGAACTTGCCCGGGTTCGACAGCACGACTCGAAGGATGCCACGCAGGGGGAGAGCCGAGTGGTCGGCCAGCTTCTGCACGACTCCCAGACTGCAATCGAGTTTTCGCTTCGCTATGCCAACGCCGGGTTATACGAGGACGCCGATCGGCTTCTGACCGAAGGACCACAGGATGCTTTGACGCGTTACTATCGCGGTTACTTTAGCGATTGTCAGGGCGATAGACAGAAGGCTGCGGCGATGTTCGAAGAAGCGGCGGCTAGCGACGTCGACGGAGTGTTTCCCTTCCGTCTGGAGGAGCTCGATGTTTTCGATACGGCCTTGAAGTACCAACCCGATGACGGCAAGGCTTACTACTTCAAGGGGCTTGTCTATGCCAAGGTGGCCGACGTCGGCCGGGCGGTGACCCAGTGGGAGAATGCGGTCGATCGCGATCCTGGGAATCCGAGGGCGTGGCGAGACTTGGGTCTGGCGCTGATGCACCAGGGTGATGTGGCGAAAGCCCTTCAATGCTACTCGCGATCGTTCGCGCTGGATCCTCAGGACTCGCGAGTTCTTCTCGAGATGGACCAGGTGAAGAAGCTTCTGGGGATCAGTTCGGCGGAACGTCTCAAGTTTCTGAAGGCCCACCCATCCACCGTCGAAAAACGCGATGCGCTGGTAGCCACACTGGTCGATCTGCTTTTGGAAAACGGGGAATGTGCCGAGGCTCTCGAGCATCTGAAGACCACGCACTTTCACATTTGGGAAGGAAAATACGAGATTCACAACATTTTTATGAAAGCCAACATTTGCATGGCGGAGAAAGCAACAGATCCGGCCGATGCGTTGAGGTACTACCAACAGGCCTGTGAATACCCGCTCAACCTGGAAATAGCACCAAGAGAGCCCAACCTCCGGGGATTTCTTTACTATCCAATGGCCCAGTTGTATCGCCGGCTCGGCGACGACACAGAGGCTACTCGACTCCTTCAGATAACGGCGAGAGAGGCCACCGCCTATCCCACCCTTGCGACCTACTATCAGGCTCTGGCCTTGCGGGATTTGGGCGAAGAAGCGGAAGCCGGGAGTCTTCTTGACGAACTGAAAACTGAAGCTGAGAAGATGATTCGCAGGGATTCCGAGAACTACCGGCGAATCGGTGGTGAGCGACAGGAAGCACTCGGCCACTACTACCTCTCCAAGGTACTTGAGATGCAAGGGGATTTAGAGCGCGCTACCGCAGAGCTGGCTGTGGCGGTTTCGTTACTCCCCGGGGTGAGCCGGGAAGCGGTCATGCTGGCCCAACGTGTTTTCGCCCGGGCAAGTCAGTAATTGGATTGAAAACCCATCGACAGGCTCAATCCAGTCCCGCGACTAGATTGAGGAGCAGCAGAATTCCCTGACGGGAACTCGACGAGAACCAGACGATCAAACCGAGAAGCGCTTCAGCAAGGGCTTTCCCTCTTTAATGAAAGCCCGAGCCAGGGGTTCCTCCCGGAAGGAAGAGTTGAATGGGCAGATCCTCTGCATGCTGACCTTAGCGCCTGCGTTCGTGGGTTTGCCGGCGCTGAAGATTCTATGGGAGATGGAGCTGCGACCGCAGGCGGCCTTCGGGACGACCGGGACGAATCATGAAGCCTGGCCATTGAGGATGCTTTGTCCGCTTTGAGTCGTCTGGGTTTGGAATCCTACCGGGTGGACGACGAGTTGATGCTGCCGCGGTTTCCGGAACCGGACGAACGGCGGAAGAAGATCTTGGAAGCCCTGCAGGCTAATTACCCCGTCCGAAGGCGCTTGTAGGCAGGCGCGCCCCTCATGAAGATCACGCTAACCTATTCGATACCCGGAAGTTCAAGGGACATCTCCACGTACTTGCCTGCAGAAGATCAGTCTGGCGCTACGCTGACAGACGAAACTTCAAAACGGCTTGTCTCCCTGTATATTAATATCAGCAGATATCGCTCAGAGTTCGGCACAACGTCGGGCTAATTGCTGCCAATTACCAGATGTTCCGCTCCTCACAGACAGCCCCCTGGGTTTCGTGCCGATGGCGCCGGCCTGCCGTATCTGCTTCTCCGGGCCCCCCACGGCCCGACGACCACCGATCGAGAAGGAAAGCAACCCAAGAGTGGCTCAACATGCTCTCGGTAGGTCCTGAACGGTAACGTCATTCAATCGTCCCTTCATAGGAACGAGAGGTCACCTGAATCTTTCCAAGCGGATACCAGCCGTCCACCAATCGACCCGCTATGGCAAGTCGAACTGCAGGTTCCAAACTTGTTTCCTTTAGGATGGCGAGGTCTAAATCGTACTCGCCCGGGGGCGTGCCGAACGGGACGAAGACCGCACCGTCATAAACCGCGTCGCCCGGAAGCCACCGGCGGATGTCGGCATCGGTAATAAAGACGGCTACGCTTTCGGATCCTCTAAGGCGTAAAGCCAGGCGGAAAGGTTTGTAACAGGGAGTAACTCCCTTGTTCTCCCACCAACTCGTAAAGGAGAGCTTTCCGTTCGTTTCGACTTGGCGAGGATAGGTAAATCTACGAAGCACTAACCGGTATCCCATCCGCTTGAGCCACCGCTCCACCTGTGGTTTCCATTCGGCGGGTACGGGTGAAGACTTGGCATTGAAAGAGGAGATGTGCCACTTGAGTGATTCATCAATGATGTAATCAACATCCCAACCCTCTTCAAGCCATTTCTTCATGACCCAACATACCTCGAACGAGACGGGCGCTCGTTTCCAGGCCTCGGACATGCCGAACTCAATAATGGCCCGGGGATAGTAGTCGTTCATATGCGACCAGTTAGGATTGAATCCGCCCATGTCTCCCAGGCAGTCAACTCTCCAGCCGACATCTCTTCGCGACAATCCGTACCGGTTCGTCTTCTCGTCCGTCAACAGCATGAGCAAGGGCGTCTTCTGAAACACATCAACGTAACTGTCCACGAGAGCTTCCCGCGTCGGCTGCGACAGCAGATCCGATCCGGCCCCTTCCCCCCAGGCTCCCACAATCGACAGATCAACGCTTTCCAAGTCGGGGTGCCCGTCGTAACGCTCACCCAACGCTCGAATCAATCCGCCGAAGTAGCGGACGTAACGAGGGTCTTCGGGATCGGTCCTCCATTTACGCTCCGGAAGATCTCGTTCCGGTCCGACCAACTCTCTATACCAATCCGGAACATCATTGTCATCAGTGGTCCCATAAGGGGCAATTCGCAACATCAGGGTTTGGTTCCGCTGATGGGCCGTGTCAAGAGCTCGATCGATCAAATCCCAACGATACCGGCCTTGCTCAGGTTCGATGAATTTCCAGTAGATCCGAAAGTAGGCGATCGAGGTGAGAGGGTAGTCTTGGTTTTCGAGACTTCCGTCCCATTTCTGGTACTCAATAGGAAAACCTTCCGTCCAACCCAACCCGGTGTTTAGATCGTCCCCATTGAAGCGCTGAAAAGTCATAAACCCCATCCCTGGATTGACCAGGACTTCGTCAGTTCCCTCGGGGCGGACAATGACTTCGTCTTGAGCCGACAAAAACGCTAAGGTCATTAGAGCGCTTAAGAAACCGGTTGTCAGAACCCGCATACTCGTACCTCCACCTCGCACGACAGCCTATCAGGGAGAAAGCCGTTGTCAAAGAGAGTCTCACCTTGGACGATATCGGCTTCCCGCCCTCTCGGCAAAGAGCGGAAATTCAAATACCTTGAGCCTCGGTATTCCGACAAGTGCGGCTCTCCAGCAAATTTTCCGGCCTCGCCCCCTCGGCCGTACCTCGATCGAACATCTTCTCGTCGAAGCTTTGCTATCAAACTTGCATCCAGACCGTCTTCGTCCAACGGTACAAGCCTACCGCTCACCCGGTCCGTCCCAATCCACACCCAGGCAGGCCGCAGCGTAGCGGGCCGTCTGTTCTTGCCAATCCCGGTAGAACGGGCCATATAGCCCCAGTCGGCGACAACATGGGCGGGGTCTGCCGACTCCCGGGCCTGCTTCACGGCGTCCTGAAGCAACCGGTGGATCTTCAAATCGTCCAGACCCTCACCCGTCGCCACCATGGACAGCGACCGCAGCAACTTGTCGTCCAGACGCCCATCCGGCGGCCAACCGGTTACCGGCTCGCCGGCCTGCGGTTCACCGGTAGTGTTGCGGACCTCGCCGGCCACATCGTAATTCGGCAGGGGATCCTGCAGGGCCGCTGGGGCCACCATCTCGCGGGCCGGCGCCGCCACGGCAAACGCGCCATTGCCGACAGCAAACCCAAAACGCCCTTCCTGCTTCTCCGTTGGATCTTCTAAGATCTTCCCCGGACACCCCCCACGTAAGTGGTGTAGATTACCCCAAGCTCTCAACCTCCAAATGCCGCGACAAAATCAAACCCCGCATCAACCTCGGGAACGCCGGAAGCAACCTGGATCTTGTCCCCTAGTAGCTTCCCTGCCCTCTCTTCGGATATCAGGTTCCAGTCCCCGTCCCTGGGATTAATCACTACTCCTCTTATGCCCGAAAGGGCGAAAATATCGGTCAACTCAAAGTGACGGAGGATGTTGAAGGGAAAATATTCAAACGGAACTTCTCTGTCCACGCGGATCACAGCCGTCCGCAGGTCCGAGGCCAGATGAAAAGATCGCTTCATCGAAATCGGACGGTCAACAAAGTGCCGATAGCTGATAAACGCATCGCGCAATACAAAGCCGCTTAAGGGCGAATCGGACCCGCAAGAATACTGAGCCAGTAAACAACTGACGGCCATGGATGCATGGTTTCCCTTCCCAAACACGACCACAGGTCTTAATCTGAAGGCCCGAGTGGAAGTCAGAGCATCGATAGTCCGCCCGATGTCCCAGGCTTGCCGCCAAACGAAATTCTCTCCAAGCAGGAGACTTACGGCAAAAACCCAGCCCATCTTATCGGTTCGAAGTTCTCCTACACCACGGGGGTCCACACCGCAGACATCCCAGCCCAGCGAAAGTACTTCCCTGACCAAAGGATCCGAGATAGCGGCTTCCTTACCATTATCTGAAACGACGACCAGCAAACCTGCGTTATCCCCAGAACGCACGAGATAGGCCGGAACCGATAGGTGATTCTCCGTAGGGATCTCAAGCCTCTGTACCCGCCGGTCCTCCTCCAGCCGGAGGTCGAAATCGGGTGGCTCGGGAAATCCGCCGAAGATCTCGGTCAAACGATTCTTGTCGCGGTCCGGTTTGATCAACCGCAGGCATTCTTTTATGTAGTCGACCATGCCCGGTCCCGCAGGCCTATTCTCGCCGACAGGAAAACACCTCAGTTCCGGTGCATCATACGGCGCCGTTTCGGTTGGAGGTTCGGAATAAGGACCGCCGTCACCCCGTCCGGCGAGCCAGCGAAGAAACCATCCATAGGCGGCTTCCCTTTTCCTGATTTGATAGCCGTGACCGGCAGAGGCGTCTTCGTAAAAGCCGGATCTTTCGGGTACCCCGAAGGAACGATAGAGGTCCTTGGCATAGGTAGAGATCAGACGTACACCCCAGATGGGAAAACTTTCATCTTCTCGGGCCGCGACAATCAGCAGAGGTTTAGGAGCAACCATCGCCACCAATTCGTGGTTGTTGCAGTAGCGGATCAAACCAGGCACGAAATGGCAATGATCGTTCGCGTGATACCAGTCCAAGGGCCGGCAGACTCGAATTTGCTCCAAGAATTCGCTCGTCCCCACCACCGGGACGGCAACCTTAATCCGATCGTCCAGGGCCGCCGTCATCCATGTGTTGTACCCCCCACCGGATGCCCCCGTCATGCCAAGTCGCCGGGAGTCGACTTCCGGCCGGCTGAGCAAATACTCGATGGCACACTGGGTCTCATATGCCGCAAACCCTTGCTGGGCCACGCCTACCAAAAGGGAGCAGGTCCGGCGATGGTCTCGCCAGGAGATACCCCGCTCTCCCTGACCGAAAGGATCAAAAGTCAGCACCACGAAGCCCAGCTTGGCCATGTTGATGCAAAACGCCTGAAAGTCAGGTCTGGCTTTGCTGTCTTCCAACCAATGCCCGGGATAGAAGACTACTCCGGGCGCAGGGTCTTCGACATCGGCGGGAAGATAGAGATGAGCAGGAACGAAAACACCAGGAAGCGTTTGATAAATGACTTTCTCGATTAGATATTCATTCCGATCAAGAAGTCCCACCGTGTGTGCTTTCAACGGCGAGGGCGAAGGCAGGTTGTCTAGCCCCAGAGATCGAGTCAGGGAGGCTCGCAAGTGCTCTCTGGAGCTTTCCACTTGATACGGGGTGGTGGCGTGCTGGATTCTCGACAGAACTAGTGCCGCTCTCTCCTCTAGATTGGCCAAAACCGCCCCTTCCGAAACTGCCGTTTTAGCGTGTTGGAGAGCTCGGACCTGGGCCTCCAAATTCGCCCCAGCCGAATCTTGCGCATACGTGAAAAAGCAGACAGCCGGCGCCAGAAAGATCAGAATCTCACAGGTAATGCGCCGCCTAACCGGTCTCTGCATCATAAGCAACTCGAGACGACCGAACAG
>JAPXNP010000046.1:8090-10074 GCA_033811955.1 Acidobacteriota bacterium | reverse complement strand
GACGTGGAGTTACGCCGGTCACATCGTTCGGTTACAGGATCAACCGTGAGTGCCGGGGTCGAACGGGGTGGGATGGAAGGAGGTCGTGGTACCGGTCTCCGCGGTGTGTCCTCGTTCCCAGTAATCTTTTTGCGGTAGACTTCACGTTTCTCGGATCCGTCATGTCGTAGGGATAGACGCTATGAGCCGGCAAAAGACCAAGGACTACAGCGAGACGCTGCAACTGCCCAAAACCAGTTTTTCCATGCGGGCGAATCTGCTGCAGAATGAGCCGCGGCACCAGGAGCGCTGGGCCCGAATGGACCTATACCGCCGAATCCTTGAGAAAGAGGCGCCACAGGGTCCGTACGTCTTTCACGACGGTCCTCCTTATGCCAACGGCCCTATTCATATGGGGCATCTCCTTAATAAGATCCTGAAGGACCTCGTGGTTCGGTCGAGGATCATGAGCGGCCGTCACGTGCATTACGTGCCGGGTTGGGATTGTCACGGATTGCCCATCGAGCACAAGGTGCTCAAAGAGATGGGTGTGACGGCGAGGGAGCTGGACACCCTTGAGATCCGGCGCCGCTGTCATGAATATGCAGCCCGGTATGTGTGCTTGCAGTCCCAGCAAATGCAGCGCCTTGGGACTTTGGCGGACTACGAACATCCGTACCTGACGATGGATCCCCCTTACGAGGGTGCCGTGCTGGAGGTTTTCGCGGCTTTGGTGGGACGGGGCTTGGTCTATCGGGACGTGAAGCCCGTTCATTGGTCCATTGCGAATCAGACGGCGTTGGCGGAGGCCGAACTGGAATACTACGATCGCACGGATACCAGCATTTTCGTGCTGTTTCCCGTCGAGGATACCAAGCGCCTACCTCCCGAGTTGAATGCACCCGCCGAAGGCCGTGACGTGTACTTGATGATCTGGACGACGACGCCGTGGACCTTGCCCGCCAACCTGGCGGTTACGGTGGCTCCGGAGGCAGACTATGCGCTGTACCGCGTCAGAAGTGGGAGGCGCGAGCGGTTCATCATTCTGGCGGAGGCCCTTGCGGCGAGAGTATTGCCTCTGGCCGAGGGTGCCGTGTTCGAAATGCTGGGGACCACGAAGGGAAAGTCTTTAGTGGAATCGGGCGTTCGCTATCGGCATCCGTTTATCGACCGAGCGGGGGTGGTGACCCAGGCCGACTACGTCAGTTTGGAAGAAGGCACGGGCCTGGTCCATACCGCCCCCGGACACGGAGCCGAGGACTACTACACCGGCCTGGAGTTCGGTCTGCCGATCTATTGCCCGGTGCGTGCCGACGGGACCTTTGACGAAAGCGTTCCCGATTGGCTTCAAGGCAAGGATGTGTGGACGGCGAACGAGTTGATCATCAATCGCCTAAAGGAGTTGGGGGTTCTGTATCACGCCCATGAGTATCTGCACAGCTATCCTCACGACTGGCGAAGCAAGACCCCTACGATCTTTCGAGCCACGGAACAATGGTTTATCGCCGTGGACCGTCCGTTCGGTCCGGAACAAAAGTCGTTGCGTGAACGAGCGCTCGAGGCCGCCCAAAGTGAGATCGGTTTCGTGCCCGATTGGGGACGCAGTAGGTTGTTGGGAATGTTGGAGGCTCGACCGGACTGGTGCATCAGCCGGCAGCGGGCCTGGGGGCTCCCCATCCCGGCGTTCTTCGACGCCTCCGGGAAGGTGTTGCTGACGGAGCGTTCGGTTCGTGCCGTGGCCCGCGTGATTCGGGCGAGGGGTTCCGATCATTGGTTTGTCGGCAGCCCTCGCGATTTGTTGGGAGATTACGATCCGACCGAGGATCCCGAAGCTCCGGACCGAATCCGAGCGGCCGGCAGCCAAGGATTGGAGGAACTAAACAAGGGAGAAGACATCTTCGACGTGTGGTTTGAATCAGGTTCCTCTTGGAACGCAGTCCTCCGGGAAAGAAACATAGGATACCCCGCCGACTTGTACTTGGAGGGCTCGGACCAACATCGAGGA
>JAPXNP010000046.1:0-8080 GCA_033811955.1 Acidobacteriota bacterium | reverse complement strand
CCACGGATTCATGGTGGACGGCCAGGGACGGAAGATGAGCAAGTCCTTGGGGAACACGATCGAGGTGGACGAGGTGTTGGCCAAGCATGGAACCGACGTCTGCCGTTGGTGGGTCAGTTCCCTCAATTACACGAACGATATCAAGGTCGATTGGGGATTCTTCGAGGTGGCGGCGGAGGAGTACCGTAAGGTCCGGAATACGATTCGATTCTTGTTGGGTAACTTGAACGACTTTGACGCTTTCTCGCAGGACGGGATGGAGGTGGCTCCGGATACGCTGGACGGTTGGGCTCTCGATCGGTTAAGCGGCTTTCTGGTTTCCGTTCGGGAAGGCTACCACGAGTTTCAGTTCAAGCGTGTCGCCGACGCCGTATTCAACTTTTGCAACGAGGACCTCAGTGCCGTATACCTGGCGGCGGTCAAGGATCGCCTGTATTGTGACGCGGCGGAGAGCCCTCGTCGCCGACGTACCCAAGCGGTGATGCATCGAATCGCCTCCGCCTTGATCCGGTCGGTTGCACCGATCCTGGTGCACACGGCGGAAGAGGCCTGGTTGGCGTTGCAGCGGGAGGATTTCGAGAACTCCGACCTCTCGGTGCACTTGGAGTTGTTGCCGGGGCCGTTCGAGTACCACTGCGATTCCCGATGGTCGGATGTCATGAGTTTTCGGGATCGGGTGCTGAAACAGCTGGAGGCGGCGCGAACCGGCGAGTTGGGTCTGAAGAATCCTTTGGACGCCGGGATCCGCGCTCGGGTTTCTCCCGGGTTGTTTGATGCTCTGCAGCCCTTCAAGGGCGATCTGGTGGATCTGTGCGGAGTCAGCCGTTTGTATTTGGAGCCCGGATCTGAGGAGCGGATCGAGGTGCTCGACCTCCGGGATCAGCCGCGTTGCGAGCGATCGTGGAAACGGGATGAAACGGTTCGCAGGCGGTCGGACGGGAGCTGGTTGTCCGATCGCGACGCGGCGGTTCTCAGCCTCGATTGAGTTGCTTGAAAGCGTGGTCCCGCTGGGTTCTGAGGTAGGCTGGGTGACCGGCCGGCGGAACGTCGGGGTGATGAAAGGAGAATGCCATGGTGTACAACACCATCATTTTGGGATCGGGCTGTGCGGGTTCGACAGCGGCGGTTTACGCCGCTCGGGCCGGGCTGAATCCGGTTGTGCTGGAGGGGCATGAGCCGGGAGGACAGCTGAGCCTAACAACCTTGGTGGAGAATTTCCCCGGTTTCCCGGACGGCGTTCAGGGTCCCGAGCTGGTCGAGAGGATGAAGCGGCAGGCACAGAAGTTCGGGGCGGAATATCGCATGGAGCGTGCTACCGCGGCCGACTTGAAGCGGACGCCGTTTGTCGTGCAAGGAGATTCCGAACGCTATGAGACCCACTCCTTGATCATTGCGACGGGCGCCTCGGCCAGATTTTTAGGCCTTGAATCGGAGAGACAGTTGATCGGTCACGGTGTGTCCACTTGCGCCACGTGCGATGGGTTTTTCTTTCGCAACCAGAAGGTGGTTGTCGTGGGTGGCGGCGACACCGCGATGGAAGAGGCTCTCTACCTGGCACAACTGGCGGAGAGCGTCACGGTGATTCACCGACGGGATCAACTGCGCGCCAGCCCGCTTTTAGCCCGGCGGGCCATGGAACATCAAAAGATTCGCTTCATTTGGGACAGCGTAGTCGTTGACATATTGGATCCCGCCAAGAAGGCGGTCGAGGCGGTGAAGCTTCGGAACGTGAAGACTCAAGAGGAGAAGCTCGTTCCCGCCGACGGTGTCTTCATCGCCATCGGGCATCAGCCCAACACGGCGATTTTTCGTGGACAGCTGGAGCTGCTGGAATCAGGTTACATCGCCGTGAAGAACGGTACCCGTACGTCGGTGGAGGGAGTCTTTGCGGCGGGTGACGTGGCCGATTCCGTCTATCGTCAGGCGGTCACCGCCGCGGGATCCGGCTGCCGGGCGGCTCTCGACTGCCATCGATATCTGCAGGAAAACGGAGTGGTGTCGTGACCGGATCCCCGGAAGACCTGACCTTCGAGTTCAACGAGCCGGGTCTTGCGGACAAGGTGCTTCTGGTACCGGGAGGCTGTGGAGGATTGGGGGCCGCTACCGCCGTCCTCTTGGCCCGTGACGGTGCCTCTCTTGTTTTGGGTTGCCGCCGTCAACGCTCCCGCGCCCAGGCTCTTGTGCGCAAGCTGGAGGAGGAGTTTCACGCCCACGTCGCTTTGGTCGAGGGTGACGTGCGCGATCCGCAAGTACGTGAGCGCTATATGGAGGCGGCCCGCGATTTGCCCGGAGAGTTATACGGCTTGGTGTGCATGGTGGGAGATCCGGCCAGGGTACCGTTCGAGACCGGGGAGACGACGGCACTTCAGGAGGCTTGGGAGGTGAACTGTCTGGCGCCTTTATTGATGGCGCGTCGGTTCGGTTCCGAGCTGAGGGAGAACAAACGCGAGGGTGCCGTGGTTTTTCTCTCTACCATGCAAGCGCTGGCTCCCTTTTCGGGTAGTCTGGCGTACGCCGTCCCGAAGTCGGCCCTGATTCAGGCGGCACGCATCTTGGCGCGGGAGTGGGGAGGGCCCTCCGGAATCCGAGTCAACGTGGTGGCCCCCGGAGTGAACCGGGCCGGTATGGCGCTGGCTTCCATCAACTCGGGCAAATACGATCGATTTGTTCGATCCGGTGTGATCCCGCGGTTCGGCCGGGCCGAAGATGTAGCGAGGGCCGTCCGCTTTTTCGTGGAGCCGGACAATTACGTGACCGGACAAGTGCTGTTGGTGGACGGCGGCCTGACGTTGCGGCGAGACCTCTCACAGTAGATTTCGGGGTTCTTCAGTGTCGGAGAAGATGCCGCGTACCACACTGTGAAGTGCCCTTCCGGTTTGTGCGGCCCGGGGTTCGTACTGGAAACCGCCTTCTCGTCGCAGAACCCGGTTCGCGGCAGTCGATACCCGGTGTGTGTGCGTCTAGTTCATGCTTAGGTCAACCGGAGCCAGTCGATTCCGATCTTCTCGAGTGCGTATCCCGCTTCCTTGAGGTAATCGCCGTAGGCCGCCATCCAGTGGAAACCCCGTGTTTCCGCATTGAGGCGCTCTGTATCGCAGGTAAACTCCACGTCGATCTGGGACCGGCAAATGTCCAAGAAAGGATTCGCCACGATTTCTCCCAGGAAGCCCATCCACCGTTCGAACTTGAAGTCCGGATCGACCACGGTGATCTGTTGACCCAGCTTCATTTCCACTTTCGGAGCGGCTCCCCAGTCGGACTCGAAATGAGTCATGACGCGCACCGGGGCGAGCTCTTGCCCGTCCATGCGCCGCGGTGCGGTGCAATGCGCCAAGGTTACGATCCCGTCATGGGCGTAAGTCGGATCGTTCAGAAACACCGGCTTTCCGGACAGATAATGAAGGAGGATCCCCGAAGGAATAACGACAAAATCCGATTCGCAAAACGCCATGTATCCCGAGTCGTTGAGCAGGGAAAGGGGCAAGCAGGCAGTGGTGCCCGAGACTTGCATGATTGTTCCCATACATGCATTGATGGTAATGGCGTCCGTCTGGTATTCAGCCAGGAGGTCGTGGAAAACCTCGGTCAACAGGAAGGCTCGACTGACAAAGTTCTCAGCGGTCTCGAGACGCACACCTGTCTCTCGGAGGTAGTGTTGCGCCTGATCGTTGCAGTGGGAAACCAGCGCTTGATCCGCTTGTCTCTGCTGCAGTCGTCGGCTCAAGTCGTCGTAGGAGACTTCGATCAGCTCCATCCCAAAGTTCTCGCGGGTGAGTCGGGGAGCGGCTTCGCCTCCCCTGCCCCAGCCGGCCGCGCCGCCGACGCAAACGACGCGTTTCCCGAGTGTATTCCTCAGTCCGAAAAGCGAACGGAAACGCCAAAGCAGCTCTTCCGGACGGTCCACGACGACGTCCCGGGTGGTGACGCCGGGCTGACCGAAATCGTCGACCGTTTTCCTCAGAAAGCGGTTTGAGACGATCTCGTACCAGAGGTAGACGGGGCCGCTCCGATGTCTGAGGAAGACGAGCGTCCACTTGTCGGGGTTCACCAAAGCTTCCAGAGTGCTGACCGACCCACCTGCAGCGTACATCACGAGCGCATCATAGTTGCCCCGAGCCACGCGGCCGGCTTCTTCGGGGTTCTGAACAGAGACTAGGGGAAGAATTTCCAGTGGGAACTCCGAGGCTGCCTCGAGATCGGATAATTCCCGTCGGATGCGTTCCCGTTCCGACTCCACGTCTTGTTGCGTCTGGACGCCTCCCCAGGGTCGCCAGCTCGTCGCTTCCTTTCGAGTGAATAGCTCGTAAACCAGCACCGGCTGTATCCGTAGAGGTAAACGTATCGGGTCGATATGTCTCACTTCGGGAGCAGCGCCCACCGCGTGGAG
This sequence comes from Acidobacteriota bacterium, assembly GCA_033811955.1. GTDB lineage: Bacteria > Acidobacteriota > UBA6911 > RPQK01 > JAPXNP01 > JAPXNP01. The sequence goes on along the minus strand of JAPXNP010000046.1, from coordinate 3,693 downwards.
ACCACTCAAACCGGCTAACGCCAGCCCCGCCCCGGCAATAAAAGAACGGCGGTCGAAACAGAGATCCGCGGTCCCGCACCGATGGGCGGCGCAACAGTGTAAGCAGGCAGAAGACCTTGCTGGCATCATTCTTCCTCCTTCTCATCTGAGCGACTATTTCGCTCCGTCACGAGCAAAGGCTCCGTGAACGTATCCTACGCCCGAGAGGAACCTGGAGAAAGCCCTGAGGAGGAATCGGGGACACGGCTGAGTTGTCCGGTTCTAACCTATTGAGAATAAAGGCTCGAAGAGCGAGTCTGGTGCTCTTTGCCGCAGGAAATCTCCCAAAGCGCGTCGAGGTGAGCGGTTTACGGGAGGAGAAGGAGGTCTACTCATATCCAGACGTCCGGGACGGTAGGACACGTCGTCTCATGAGTGACGCAGCGCCACGTGGTCAGCCGAATGGGTCGCCAAGCTGTGGATCTCGGGACGAAGCTCATGGAGCCTGCGATATTGGGAAAGCTTGCCGAGGCGGAAGCGACGGTCGATGTGGTGGCGGAAGACAGACGCTTGGCAGTATCCCCGCCGCTTGATCAGCTGAAGCAGGCGACGGACAATCAAACGGTGTCGACCCGGCCGGGGCCGAGCTTCGCTCGGGGAAGGTCAATCCGTACCAGACCTAGATGCGGCCGCCGTCTGCGGGAGCGCAGGCGTCCCGCCTGCGACTACGGCGATCGGAAGGGAGCGCAGGCGTCCTCGCCTGCGACCAGGGGTCGGCGGTTTCCCCACGAGTCCCTTGACGGCCGGAACGGCTGTCCGCCGGGCCCGACACCAGGCCGTCGGCGAAGTCCCCGGACTGGACTCGTTCACCGAAGACGACCGGTACCGTGCCTTGGACGAATGGGCCGCCCGCCGAGAACGGATCGAGAAGCACTTGTACGGCCGGTACGTCAGCCGCCGGGGTGGTCAGCCTCCCCAGCTCGTGCTGTACGACATCACCAGCACCTACCTGGAGGGCCGCCGCCACGAGCGGGTTGTTATTTTCTGGAGACGGATGTTTCCCGGGAGCTGTTGGCGGCGGGGGAGGTGGATCGCTGTTACCGGGGTTTGGCGGTGGTGGAGCGGGCGATTCGGCGGCTGAAGGCGGGGGGTTGGGAGATCGGTCCGGTTTCTTTGCGGCGGGCCGACCGCACGCGAGGTCATGCCTTGGTCCGCCTGCCGGGATTGAAGCTGCAGTTGGCGTTGGAGGGGCGTCTGCGGGCGGCTTTCGGGACGACGGACACCGACGCCCGCACGGTGACCCTGGACGACGCCTTGACGGCGTTGGGCCGGCTCTGCCTGGAGTACTACCAGATGGAAAAGCGGATCACGGTGAGGCGACTGACCCATCCCGATGAGCGGCGGCAAGAGATCCTGGAAGCCCTGGGGGTGACGCCACCCACCTTCAAGACCCCGCAGGGCACTGGCTGACCCCGCCGCCGTTGTAGACCGCAGCGTACGGCCCGCTGGTTTGCCCTAAGTCACTCACCATCAACGACTTGTCCCAGCTTCTATGCTCCTTTCGCTGTGGAAGATCAGTCTGGATCCGGTGCTCAACTCCGGCAGGCCGGATAATCCCCCATCCTGGAACAGGTATGCTTACACGTTGGACAACCCACTGAGGTATGTGGATTCGAATGGTTTCTATGAGTGGGCTGCCAAGTGCACGAAGGGCGATTCAAAATGCGAAGAGCGGCAACAGTGGTTTAGGGACGCGTTGGCAAAGTTAAGACGGGCGCTTTCGGAAGCCTCGAAGAATCCCGAATCTGAGGAGTACCGGGATCTGGAAAGGGTCAGCGAGTATTACGGCGAAGAAAACCAAAAGACTGGAGTCATTGTTGGATTTGGGGAAATCCCCGGAGGTTTTCCCGCCGCTTCCAAGAAGAATCATGTCGTCTTGGACATAGAATCGATTACTAATTATGCCAGTGATTGGAAGGATGCCGGTCATGCTGTGAATATGAGTGTTGAGTCCGCCGGGCTGCTACTCCACGAGAGATCACATGCTTTCGACAAACTTGGCTGGATCGGCTAAGAGAACTACGATCGGATTTTAATGGACGAAATAGACGCTTATCGAACACAATCTCATATTAATTACCTGTTCAACACGGTGTTTCCTTGGGGCTTATGGAATCCAAGTTGGGTGACAATAGATGCGCACGAAGTCCGGCGATTCAGGTAAAGGTCAATCAAGGAAAACGCTAAGAGATCGGCCCGTGAGGCGTTTGAGATGAGGCGAAAGTGAATATGACGAGATCAGCGATGCTTTCGGTTGTCCTGGCAACATGCACATGCGGCGGCTGGAGAGGAGGCCGAAGCGATGGGGTGTTGAGCGTCGATCAATTGCTGGATGATGCATCCGGGTACAGTTCACAAACCGTCGATATTCGCGGTGAAATGGTCCGGGAGTATCACGGAACGGCACTGTGTGATGAAAGCGGGACGGATGGGGCTTTTTATATTTCTGCCGGAAGAAGTCTGTCCGAAGCCGGATTCTGAGTTGCAGCAGGATGTTCTTTATGAGGAATATTGTCTCGCCTGTCTTCCAAGATTGGTTCGGTTGCAAGGATGCCTGGGAAGGCGGAACTCCTCGGCACTCTCCGGGGAAGGTGTGATCCTCTACGTTTTATCGCCGGACGGCGAAGGGGTGATGGCTCGGGATCCGAAGGACGAGCCTGTGGTCCGGCATCGGTTTGTGCTTCAGAGAGTCCTTGGGCTTGAAATCCAAAGCCTGGAAAATCCGGAATGAGGGATGCAAGCCCCGCTTTGTTCCGCCGGCCTTTGAGCGTTGAGGGTGGGCGTAGGAACGGTGCGCTATTTTGACGGCCGTAGACGTCGAAATGAAGCGTCCCGCATCCGGAGCCTGCCGTCGGATTCACTTTACCGACGGCCGCGTGGCTGTCGGGTGCGGCATTCGGTTTTCTGATGGGTCCCGCCGGCTTGCTAGGGCTCTGTAACCTTCGCCTTCATTTCGGTCACATCTCGTTGGTCGAATTCCCGCCGAGCGTTCTCTCCACGACCTCTTAACTCACCCGTTTCCACGTCGGCCACGGTTCCACTCTCTTGTGCGGGTCTCGGCCCGCCGTCTTGAGACGCCAAAATAGCGTCGTCGCGTACAAACGGGGAAAAGAGAAGGAGCCAAAGAAGAGAGGAACAAAGGGCGACAAAGGGACTGTCCCTACTGTTTCCACTTCAACGGGTCAGAGATATAGAGCCACTCGTTCTCCAGCCTGCATATCTGCGCCGACGGGAAACACGCGACAACAAGAAGACTAACCGACAGCCATTTCATGGCGTCCTCACCCAGATGGGAATCTTAGGGGTTTGTTTAGGATCGAGCTGCAACAGCAGCTTGAGGACCTGTTCAGACCGTTCGCAAATACATCCGTGTGTGTAGTCTCCCGGCCGACGCTTGCCGTGCAGGTAATTGCCGAGAAAGTCGGAGCGAGTCTCGCCGCCGGGCGCATTTAGATAGACTCGGGCCGAACCCCGTTCAAACTGAGCATCAAACGGCACCTGCCCTGAGGGAGGAATCTCCTGTATTCCATAGAAATTCACCGGCTTGGGACTCCGGGGGCGGTATTGAGGGTCTGAAGGATCTACTGTGCGTGTCACCAATTGCTATTGAGCCTCGGCTTCCTTACGGTAGAACTGTATGATCTGAGCCAGTCG
>JAPXNP010000045.1:0-10123 GCA_033811955.1 Acidobacteriota bacterium | reverse complement strand
CCACGGTAGAAATCAGCACGCCGCGCTTCATGAGGTTGGTCGCCAGCACCGCCCTGGCCACCCAACGCCGATGCGCTTCGATGCGGAATCCCTGTAGGTCCACCCGGCGGAAGACGACGCCGGTGTCGGGTGGTGCGGGACGGAGCGTAACACTCACCCGACATCCCGAGTGGAGCCCCACCCCCTTCAACGTGATCGGCTGCTCGATCGTATACTGCATGGCGGTTCTTCCTCGCAAGTTCTTTGCCAAACCTCCGGCGTCGGTCGAATGCGGGTTCCCAGACGACGACCCGTCCCCGGTGTGTCGTCGGAACGACACCTGCTGTGGGGATTGTGCAACAGGAGAGGGTATCTCGAGTCGGCGGATCTACGAGGGCCGACGGTCTTCCCGCGACTCGATTTGGGCCGCGTCCCACGAGATTCACTCATCTCCCCTCGGCTTTCGTACCTCCTACGGCGCGTGCTACACTTCCCTCACCATCTATCGAGTCGGGGCATGGCGCAGTCCGGTAGCGCGCCTGCTTTGGGAGCAGGATGTCGGGGGTTCAAATCCCTCTGCCCCGACCAGTTTCCCGATTTGTCCCACTCGCGCGACTCGCGGAGGTACGCTGGAGCCGAGAGGCCCACTCCCTCCCGCCGTCTCGGCAGGGCTTTTCCAAACCGGCGCTTTAGGGCACCATGAGAGGAATCCGCCCAAAGCAACGAGGTGCCATGAAACTTCATGACGTCAGGACACCTGCTTTCATCGTCAATCTTCCTCAATTTGAAGCGAACTGCCGAGTCGCCCGCGCGATCGCCGACCGACTGGGAGTGCGCCTGCGGCCTCACGTAAAGACCCACAAAACGGTTGAAGGCGCCCGTTTGCAGCTTGGCGCCCGCGATGGGCCCCTCACAGTGTCCACCCCGGCCGAAGCCGCCTTTTTCGCCGACGCCGGTTTCACGGATCTGACGTATGCCGTCCCGCCCACTCCGGAGAAGTTGCGGGAACTGGCCGAGCTGTCCCGCCGGGTCGAGCGACTGTTCTTGGTCATGGACCAGCCGGAGCTTCTTCCTCACGTGGAGTCGGCGGCCTTGCTACGAGGTCGCCCGCTCGACATTTTCTTGAAAGTAGACTGTGGAAATCGGCGGGTCGGGATCGCGCCGGATCGTTCCGACGCCCTTGAGGCGGCCCGCCGTTTCGCCGACCACCGATCAGTCAAGCTCCACGGCCTTCTTACCCATGCCGGCCAAGCCTACCAGGCGCGCACGGTGGCGGAAAAGCAGCGCGTCGCGTCATGGGAGGCGGAATGCCTGGTCCGGTTCGCCGAGAGACTCAAGCAGGAAGGTATTGCTTGCCGTGAAATCAGCGTGGGTTCGACTCCCACCTTAATCAACGCACCTCATTCCCTTCCCGGGGTCACCGAAATCCGTCCCGGGAACTACGTGTTCTTCGACGGTATGCAATTGGATTTGGGAAACTGTACCGAGGAGCAAGTCGCCGGATTCGTTCTCGCCTCCGTCATCGCCGTCTATCCCGCCGAGGGTCGTGCGGTTTTGGACGCCGGAGCGATCGCCTTGTCGAAGGACGCCGCCGTGGGTGCACCACCGATTTACGCCCGGGTCCGAGGACGGCCGGGACTCCGGGTGACGGGCGTATCCCAGGAGCACGGGATCGTCACAGCCGCGACCGCCGACGACGTGAGCCGTCTCCACGTAGGAGACCGCCTGCAACTGATTCCGCATCATTCCTGCTTGGCGGCGGCCGCTTTTCCCCACTATTACGTCTTCGAGGGCGATCGGGTCGTGGATCGGTGGGTGCCGGTCCGGGGGTGGTAGTTGCGCGTGACACGTACGGCGTATGGGGTACCGGATACGGCGAATATGGAGCCGGCGGGGCTGAATCCGGTCAATCGTCGAGCCGTCGAGGTTCGAAAACTCCCTCGGGAAACTTCGGATTGACTTCCATCTCTTCGACAAACCGTTGCGAGGAGATCTCGTCGTCCACATACACGTCGATCCGCAGCGGCAACGTGACGCCCCGGATCGTATGCCAGTTCGAGTACTCCGTCTCCTCCTTATGACGGAGTCCGTTCTTATCGCGGAAATACCACTCCATCTTCGCCGGGCGATGGCTGGAACGATCGAAGAATACGACGGCTCCGTTATTGGACGAATCGACGAATTCCACGGCTTCGAAATCACCCCGCCCCGCCACTTCGTCAGGACCGTAGTAGAAAAGGCTCATCCCTTCTTCGTCCAGCCGGTCGCGTAACAGTACGTCGAGGTCTAGTTTTACGGAACGACGGAACTCTTCGACCTCCTCTTCCGGCAGCTCTTCGACGCTGTCTTTTCCCTCCAACAGCCAGCCCTTACCCAGCTCAAGGTCAATGACGCGGGTGGAGCTTCGATCCCCTTTTCCCAGTTGGAACCGCCACTTCACGTGGGGTCGGTACATCGTCCAGTCGCTGAAACGGGTAAACCCCTTGCCTCCCCGACGAAATATGAAATACCGACCCCGACTCGCGGTACGCTCCATTCCCAGATACGCTTCGCCACCCATCGCAGCAACTGCCCGTTCCACAACACGGCGAGCCGGATCTTCGCTTTCCGCCGGACCTCCCGGCTCCTGCGCCGGAGCGGCCGTAGCGAATCCACAGATCGAAAGAACTAAGAAGATCGAACCGACTCTCATGGGATTCATCTCCGTTAATCACTGTCCCTATCGGTTTAGGTAATACGTAGAAAGATTTTAGGTTCCAACATACCGGCTGTAGATGCTCCGGGCCTGTGCCAGATCGTCCGTTCCCTTCACAATCGCCCTTCCGTCCCGAAACACGGTGACTTCCAGTTCTCCAACCTGAAACCGGACCAAATAGTCTGAAACCTGGACCGGCCCGGCAGTCTCCAACCGCCGGGACAGCGAAACCAAATCCAATTCTCCCCGCCGAGCCGGGTTAACTTGAACCGCGTTTCTCCCGCACAAGTGGGCCGCTCCGGACCGTGCTTCCCCGTCGAGAAAAGAAAACCGCCGCAGTCGGCAGCACTCACAGTCGTCCCGCCTCGCCACTTCCCGCACCCGTCGCCACTCGTCTTGCCACAGATCCACCGTCAGCAATCCCGAAGCGACCTGCTCCCCCACCAGCAACCGCAAAACCTGTGTCACCTGGTAGGAAACCACCACGTGAACAATCGGCGCGATCACTCCCGCCGTGTCACACGTATCACCGCCGCCGGCGGCCGGCAACGTCGGAATCAGGCACCGCAGGCAAGGCCCCTTCCCCGGCAAAACGGCCATCGCAAGACCATAAGAACCGACGGCGCCTCCGTACATCCAAGGGATACCCTCTCGAACCGCGTAGTCATTCACCAGAAAGCGCGTCTCAAAGTTGTCGCTTCCGTCCACTATGACGTCCACCTCGCCGAGAAGTTCCCCGACGTTTTCAAAGGATAGATCGGAGACTCTCGGTTCCACCCGTACCTGGGAGTTGATCCGAGCCAAGCGCTCGGCCGCAGCCATCGCTTTCGGGCGCCCCTGGCGGGCGTCCTCTTCATCGTAAAGGCTCTGGCGCTGGAGATTACTCCATTCCACGAAGTCCCGATCGATCAGACGGAGAAATCCTACCCCGCACCGGGCCAGCATCTCGGAGCCGGCGGAACCCAGGGCGCCGCAGCCGACAATCGCCACCCGCGCGGAGCGGATCCGAAGTTGACCTTCCCGCCCGATACCCCGAAAGAGAACCTGCCGAGAATACCGGTCTTCGACCTCTTTCATCCGCTTTCTCGTTCCAAACCGCCGGACCCCGTCTCCTGAACCCCGCTGAAGACCACGCCGCCCCCTTCCTGCACGAGTTCCAAGATCCGGCTCGTCGCTTTCACTCCGTGGCGCGCCAACCGCTGTAGCATCCAATCGGCGACGGCCGACGCATCCCCTTCCTTCCCCACCAAAGCCAGCAGAGTCGATCCCGAGCCGCTGACGGTCACCGCCAAGAGCCCGTCCTTGAGCTCCGCGGGAACACCTTCCCGCGCCAGGATCTCGGCGGCCCCCGGGATCAAGCGCGCCCGATAAGGTTGGTGGAGACGATCTCGTGTGGCCTCCGCCAACAACTCGCCACGCCCCTGCAACAGTGCAAAGACCAATAAAGCCGATCGCTGGAGGTTGAACACGGCGTCTTGTAACCCGTAGCTCGCCGGCAAAATCCGGCGGGCGTCCGCCGTCGAGATTCTGAGCTCAGGAATGACCGTCACGAAACGGCACTCGAGACGGGCCGGTAACCCGACGGCGCACACACTCTCTCCGTCGGTCCAAGAGAGCACCCAGCCTCCCAGCAAGCTCGCCGCCACGTTGTCGGGATGACCCTCGAGGCGGTAAGCCAATTGGAGGATCTCCTCCCGCGACCTCGATGCTCCCGACAGATGCTCGGCAATGCGTAGTCCGGCAACAAAAGCGGCACCGCTGCTTCCCAAGCCCCGCCCCAGAGGAATCTCGCTGTGCACCCGAAACTGCAAACCCGGCAACTGGACTCCCCACTGCCGGGAACCGCACAGCAAACCCTGGAGAATGGCGTTCTCCTCCGGAGCCGAGCTCAGTTCGTCCGGCCAGTGAAGACCGTGCCCGGGAACCAAGGTGACATCCACCGACAGGTATAGGCTTAACGCCGCCGAAAAAGCGTCAAACCCGGATCCCAAATTGGAGGTGCTGCCGGGCACCCGGACGCGAAAATCGGATTTCACTCGTTTTCGATCCTCTTTACGAAATTGGAAAACTCATTTCGAAGTATCGGCACCTGAAACCAGGACGAAAGCGTTCTGCGCCACCACTCCTCAACCATTTCACGACCCGGAACAACGCTCCCCGAACAGTCCGACGATCTTTGCCGCCGGCGGCCGAGTGCATTGCCGGAGAGATCGTACACAACGGTCGACTCAAGGTCTGAAACCGCCAAAGTATCCACGCCGTTTTCGGCGTCTTCGTCACCCCGGCAATCCACTACGAGTTCCGCGGAGAGCGGCTTGCTTTGCTCCACCCAGGCGCAACCCCACCGTGCCGAGATCTGTCGGGCCCGCTCCGGATCGCTCCCCGCCACCCGGACTTCGTCCGCTCTTCCCCGTAAGGCCCGAACCGCCCGCCGAGCGGCGCGCCCGGTACCCAACACCACAACCGATCTCGGCCGACTCAGGCCGCGAGCCTCCAGCGGACTCCAGAAAGCTTCTTCCCAAACACCGACCACTCGAAGAGACGATCCTACGTCGCCGGGAGCGAAAGCGACGTGTTCTTCTCCTCCCTGCGAACCGTCCAGGAACCACTCCATCAGATCGACATTGAGGCCTCTGATCGGGAGGTTCAAAACGTCCACCCAGGAGACCAGGTCGGACAACTCCTCGACCGGCCACCAAAGACAGCGGGACGGAGTGTCGACCTGCTCCAGCATCCAGCGGTTCAAGATCCGCAGGCTCCCCGCCTGACACCTAGGTCGTCGCCCCAAAAAAAGGTACAGCTCCGGAACGGTGGACTCGACTCGCCGGTACAAGGCTTCCGCCTCGTTCAAATCGAATTGCCCGGGAGCCACTCTTCTACCGTTCGGCTCGATGACGTACGTCCATGCGTTTCCCAGCCACGGGGATAGGTAACGGGTAAGTTGCCCCAGCGAGCCCATGCCCAGAAGCACCCTAGGAGGTTCCGGCGGGGTTTCCCGCAGCAGCGCGAAAAGAGTCGCCAGCTCATCCAGGTTCCGAGGTGACACCGCCAACTTAAAGCCGTCGCCCGGGAGGCGTCGCAAAGCCTCCCAACATTCCGCCGGACGGTCCATTACCTTTTCGAAGTCATGACGAGAGCGTAGCACTCGGGCGGGACGAAACGACTCGATCCTCGCCGGAACGTCATACTCCAGATCGATCCAGTGGAACCCTCGAGCGGCGGCCCGGCGGAGCAGATCCAGACGGTCTTCCTCCGAACCTGCGAACCGGCCTCCTTCGCGCACGGGCCGACAAGTCGCGATAAAACGGGTCCTCGACAACGGCGGCTTCGGTGGTTCCGGGATCCTGAGGAAGTCAAGGCGAACCTCGATGTATTCGACCCGGTCGGCGTAGCGAGCCAACTTTTCCCTGAGACGAGGAAGTGAATGTTCGGCAAGCGTCAGGCAGGCGTGGGGAATCATGGATCCAGGCGACTCAGGAGTTGATCAGCGCGTCTTGGCGCTTCCCGGGGTGAGGTAGTCCATTGACGGTTCGAGCGCCCGCCGGTGGAACCGTCTGCAAGGGCACCGGTTCTCCAATGCGCCCCCAATAATTCTGGAAGTACTGCCACAAGGAAACCAACGAGAGCACGACAACCACCCAAAGCAGGACATACCCTAAGGAAGGCAACCAACCCTCGGCGGATCGGCTGCCGGCGATCAGCACCGCGCAACAAACAACCTGGGCGACCATTTTCAGCTTTCCGCCCCGAGCGGCAGCTATGGTCAGCCCCTCCGCAGACGCTATGCTGCGCAGCCCCGTCACTGCAAACTCGCGCCCGATGATGATGATCACCATCCAGGCCGGGGCGACTCCGAGTTCCACCAGAGCGACTAAAGCGGCGGAAATCAGGATCTTGTCGGCCAACGGATCGAGGAGTTTGCCCAGGCGCGTCACCTGTTCCCGGCGGCGGGCAAAGTAGCCGTCGAAGTAATCGGTCCCCGCCGCCGCCAAGAAGACGACCAGACCCCAGAACTCCCGGTCCGAAATGTTCCCCGTCAACAGGACCACCAGGAGCAGAGGCACCAGGAAGATGCGGGACACCGTCAACGCGGTGGGCAAATTCATTGCTACTCCTTCGACCAACGCTACGCACTTAGAAGGCGGTCATGACGGAACATGCTCCCAGAGCGCCACTAAGTTCGCTGAAACCTTCCAACCCCGGCCGTCAGGTCGATCAAGGCATGTGCGGCGACGAGGCAAGACCAACCCGACTCCACTTATCTTAGCAGAGAAGCGAACCGACGTTTCGAGAGCTGCGGATCCCCGGAAGCTGCGGTTCGTACTTGGAGAGGTGAAACCACTCGGCAGAAAGGACCGTCCCTTTCTTCCCGTCTCTCTTGCACCTCGCAGCCGAAACCAAATCAAGTATAATATCTAATTTTGAAACCACCTTCCGTCAGGGCGTCTGCATGCGCCGATTGCGCACTCCTCCTCGTCCCGAATGTGCCGGCGAGGCTTTTGTATAGATAGAGCAAGGAGGTTGAAGCCATGAAGAAACAGAGAGTCTGGGCGATGGCGGGAGCAGCAATGCTCGCGCTGGCCGCCGCGTCGGCAGGGTATCTGGCCGGTACCGAGAGCCCTGCTGCGGAACCGCCGGTGGCCGTCCTGACTGACTCGGTCCGGGTGGCTTCGGAAGAAGGCCCCGTTTCCGACGAAGATTTCACCGATTTCGAAATCTTCGAAGCAACGGCCTACTGCGATTTCGGTATTACCCGCTCGGGAATTCTCGTTCGCCGCGGCATGGTCGCGGCCGACCCGAACATCCTCCCGATCGGTTCCATCGTTGAGCTCGAAGCAGGCGACTACAGTGGTATTTACGTCGTCCTTGACACGGGAACCCGTGTCAGAGGCAAGAGTCTGGACATCTACGTGTCCAGCCGCGAGGAAGCGATCCAGTTCGGACGACAGGAGGTCAAAGTACGCGTCCTGCGACGAGGCTGGCACCCCGAAGCGGGAAGAGATTTGCGTTATTCTGTGACCGTTGCCGGTTGAAACCGTACAGCAGGGGTCGTAGTTCCCCCCGACGCAAGGTACGTGGCGGGAGCGACCCCTCGCGGGTGAGGTCGGCGGTTTACGCTGCTTTGACACCCTGCGGAAACCGGTCAAGGTCGGCTTCGTCGAGCTACTGACGGGTCATGGAACGATTCGAGGAAGAGCCGCCGTTTGAGAGGCGGACGTGAGGCAAACCGAAGATCGTATCTCGCGTAAACTGGACCGGCTGCCCGAGTCGCCGGGCGTTTATCTCTTTCGCGACGAAACGGGCGCCATCCTTTACATCGGGAAGGCCAGGAATCTTCGGCAAAGGGTGCGTTCCTATTTTCAGGCGGGCCGTTCCGAGGGACTGAAAGGGGAATCTATCCGCACCCGGGCCGCCGACCTGGATTACTTCGTCACGGACAACGAGGTGGAAGCTCTCATTTTGGAGAGCACCCTGGTCAAGCGTCGGCAGCCGATCCTTAACGCCCGCTTGAAGGACGACAAGTCCTTTCTTCACATAAAGTTGACGGTAAATGAGCCCTTTCCGCGGGTGTTGTTGACCCGCCGGATCCGCAATGACGGAGCCCGCTACTTCGGACCGTATTTGCCCGCCTCCCTGGCCCGGAACCTTATCAAGATCATCAACCGCCATTTTCAACTTCGCACCTGCTCTATCCCCATAGACGGAACGTTGCAGAGACCGTGTCTCGAATACCACATCAAGCGGTGTCTAGGACCTTGTGTGGAGGGACTCTGCTCTCCCGATGACTATCGAAAGGCCGTCGAACAGGTCATTCTCCTTTTGGAGGGGAAGAATCATCAACTTTTGCAACGGCTTCACAGGAGCATGCATGAGGCCGCGAAGCGAGAGCAGTTTGAAGCGGCCGCCTTCTTCCGTGACCGCATCCAGCTAGTGCAGGAGTTGGTTGAAAAGCAGAAGGTGGCTTCGACGGGGGGGGAGAACTACGACGTGTTCGGCTACTATCGGGAGGGTTCCCGCGTAGCCCTGCAGTTGTTCACTCTACGGGGAGGCCGGGTGGTCGGGAAAAGGGAGTTCTTTTGGGAAGATCTGGACTGGTTCGATCCTCCCTCGTTCTTGCGGGACGCCGTTCAACAGTACTACCTGTCGGCCCGTTTTGTACCCGATCGAATCTTGCTGCCCGGCCCGTTGGAAGATCAAGAGATCATCGAGGACTGGCTGACGAACATGCGCGAGAACGGGCGGGGAAGAGTCCGTATCGAGAATCCTCAGCGGGGAAAGAAGCTTGATCTGGTGATGCTGGTGGAACGCAACGCCGTCATTGCATTCGAATCTCGGTTTAAGCTTCTTGTGTCGGAGAAACGCCGGTTGCTTGAGGACCTGCAAGAGGCTCTGCAGTTGACGGAGATACCCCGTCGCATCGAAGCTTTTGATATTTCCAACCTTCAGGGAGACGAGTCGGTCGCCTCGATGGTGGTTTGCCTGGACGGAGTAATGTCCTGCAGGGACTACCGCCGATTTCGGATTCAAACGGTAGCCGGATCAAACGACTTCTTGTCGATGCAGGAGGTGGTCGGGCGCCGGTACCGCAGAGTGCTCAACGAACAGGGTACTTTACCGGATCTGATCCTAGTCGACGGCGGCAAACCCCAGCTGAACGCCGCCTTGCAGGCGCTCTCCCAGCTCGGTCTGGGCGACTTGCCGGTATGTGCGTTGGCCAAGCGACAAGAGGAGATTTTCCTTCCGGACCGGGAGGAACCTATCCGCCTGGCTCCGACCGCGGCGGCATTGCATTTGCTGCAGGAAATCCGCGACGAGGCCCATCGCTTTGCGGTTACCTATCATCGTCGACGCCGTTCCTTGAGAGACTTCACCTCGGAACTGGACGCCGTTCCCGGCGTGGGTCCCAAACGCAAACGTAGGCTCCTGCAACACTTTGGCAGCGTGGACGGAGTACGACGAGCCACTGAAGTCGAGTTGGCTTCGTTGGTCGGACCGCGCTTAGCCGCCGAGCTCAAGCGACGGCTCGGCTGATCCGGTTGTCCGACGCGGGACGCACCCGATCGATCTTCGCTCTCCGCTCACGGTGACTCTCTCCGACCGTACCACGGGCCGCCCGTACAGGATACAGGGCACAAGCACTCCTTTGTCCCCGGCGGTCGGCCACCCATCCCCGCTTCCCCTCGACAGCTGAGGCAGTCGCCCGCCTGAATCGGAAAAACGCTCCGGCCGAGACTCCCCTGCATCATCAGCCCAAAGGCCCCCAACGCAGCTCCCCACCGGCGGTACTCCGTGCGATGTAACCGGTAACCGATACACCGCACTCCCTCGCCGGCTCCCGCGGCCGTCAGCCGCCGTATGCCGGACTGCTGTAGAAGGGAGCGAACGCCGTTAGAAGGGCCAACACGAAAGCATGACGGGTCGTCACCACGTCCCGCGTAAGGAGTCCCC
>JAPXNP010000044.1:0-10151 GCA_033811955.1 Acidobacteriota bacterium | reverse complement strand
GGTCGGGGGCCGGTAGGTAAAGTGTCGGTAGGATCCCTTCAAGAAACTCAAGCAGGGACAGCAAGAGGCCCCCTCCCCAGTTAACCGGGAAGGCAAGGATTGCGCCCGCGGGGGTCAAAACGGTGAAAAGATAGAACAACGCAACGGGAAACCAAACGGTGAAGAGAGGCACGATTACCAGATTGGCGAGAGGAGCCCCCAAAGAAAAGCGATTGCCTACATTCAGCAACAAGGGCGTCAAGAGAATCTGGATGGCCAGACTCACTGTCAACAGGGCTAAGACATAGCCGGCGATGTGTGCCGCGGTCCGCAGTCGACCTGGCCCGGGCGTGACCGGAAGGAACTCCGTCAGATATTCCAGCCGAAAGCGGGTTCGTCGTCGTAGTCGGCCGGCGATGGAGGGTTCAGTCAAGAGGCGGCGCATCCCGAGGTCCGATAAGCCGGCGAGGCCGAACCGACGGGTTTTCAGCCAAGGAGCGACCGCCAGGATGGCCGCTACGCTGAGAAAGGTCATTTGAAGACCGGTCGAGTACAGTTGGCGGGGATCTCCTAAGAGAATCACGACGGCGGCCAGGCCCAGCAGGTTCCACGGCCGACGCTGAAGGCCGAATGCGTGTCCGACTTCCCCAGTAGTTAAGAGAACGGCGGCACGGAGCGCGGGGGAGCGTGCCCCGGTCATCATCACGTAGAACCACACGCCGACGGTTCCAAGGAAGGTTCTTCCGCACCGAAGGGGGCGAAAAGCCAACCAGAGGATTCCCCGCACCACCAGTACATGGAAGCCGGAAACGACCAGGAGGTGCACGACGCCCAGATCTGCGAAGCCACTCCATATTTCGTCGTCCAGGCGTGCGCTTTCACCGAGTACGGCGGCTTCGACGAAACTGCGAACCTCTCCTCGGAGGGCGTTTGCTCCTTCGGTGGGTAACCGGGTTATCAAGTATGCGGCAGTGCGTTCCGGAAGACGGCGCCATGGACTCAATTCCGGGGTGAGTAGCTCCAGCTGGAGACAGGATTTCAATGAGGCATAGAAGGGACGATGCTCGATCCAGCGGCGAAGTCTCGGGTTCGCCGCTCCGGGGGTGCGCCGAACCATCGGTTGGCGCAGCCCGGTAAAGACTCGCACGGTACACCCCGCATGGATTGCCCCCGAGTTACACATGGCGGCTCCGGCTCCGGTAGTAGGAACGTAGAGATCGACGAAGCGTCCCAAGGAGAGCGGAACCGCGTCCTGAAAGGCGGAAGTCACTTGCAAGCGGTAGTGCAGTTGCTCACCCCTGACAAGTCGAGCCGAGACCAGTACGCCTTGCAGTTCCACCGGACGGGTTTGGTCGAAAGAGGCTTTCTGGTTGGGATTTGGCGGAATTCGATAGAGGATCCATCCAACCAGTGCCACGGCGATCAGGAGACACGGATGCAGCAGGCACGCCTGTATGGCGGTGTGGATTTTCGAAGGTGCCTTTCGAGAGAGCCAAGCTCCCTTATCACGAGCCATTCACCAAGGAAACGAAGCTGGGCGGGAAAGTGCGAGAATCCCGAGACCTCGCCCCCAGGATGGGAATCAGAGGGGATTTGCCGCTTTTATGCCCCCTTTCATCCGCAAACCGAAGAACTTGAAGACTCCGGTGACTTGGAAACGAAGAGCGGCAATCGGCCGGAGTAGGGGACAATGCGTTCTTGGTAAGAAAGGAGACGGCCGGAGCGCGCCTGTTCCGAGCAGAGAAGTGGCGGAGAGGGTGGGATTCGAACCCACGGTAGGAGTTTTGCCCCTACACGCGCTTTCCAAGCGCGCTCCTTAAGCCACTCGGACACCTCTCCATTCGATTCGGAGGAGGTGGGATTCGAACCCACGTGCCTGGCTCATCACCAGACAACCCGATTTCGAGTCGGGCCCGTTACGTCCACTTCGGTACTCCTCCAGACCCCTAAGAGGATACCATTGCGACTCAGGCGCGCGAAAGGCGGCCGGCTTCTCCGACGGTGGAGAAATCCGGAGGCGGAACGGTTTCCGTGAGGCCGAACGCGGGAAGGTTCCAGGCCGGCGGATTTTGGGTTTCTTGAACCGCTTGATGGCCAAGAAACGCGTAGTCGGCCGCATTGGAGAACGTCGTGGTTCCGAGATCTCCGCAAGCGCGAAACCCGGGAGCATCGCCCGGCGGAGTAGGAGGGATCGCCATGCTGCCTGGTTTCGACAGGGCTCACTTCAGGCGCGGAGACCGTAGGCCGCCACTTTTCGGATGGGTGAGGACGAAGCAGTCAGGTTGTGCGGAACCGGCCGCAGATCTACCGGAGGGGTTCCACACGGACGGTCTGCGCAACTTTTGCTTCGAGAGCCAGCTCGATCTCATCGACGCGGATCACAAAACTCGGGTACTTCTGATGCACCTCGATCCGTGCTCCCGGATACACGCCGAATCCGGACAGGCGTTCCGCCACATCTCGGGTGACGGACACCACCTTCGCCGGTATGCCCAACTTGAGGTGAGTAAGCGGGATGATTTGTCCGTTGCAGGTCTCCACGGGGCAGCCTCAGCGGAAAAGGCCCGTCGTGTCGAGGAGCCTGTGAGCGACTCCCCCGACGGCGAACGCATAAGCCACAATGAAAGCTACCATGGCGAGCGTGTTTCGCACGCCTTGCTCTTTCACCATTACCAGGAAGTTGGCTACGCATGGAACGAATAGGGTGACGACGATCAATCCCACGACTACCTGTGGCGTTGTCAGCAGACCCTCCCGGGCCATGTCGAATAGGCCGGCGGCGCCATAATCCCGCCTGAGAAAGCCCATCAGAAATACCTGAGCGGTTTGAGCCGGCAAACCCAGGACACCACTCATAAGAGGTTCACTCCATCGGACGACGGTCTGGAGGACTCCCAATCGGTCCATGCCGAACAAGACCAAAGCTCCTAAGGCGAACAAGGGGATCGCCTCCTTAACAAACCAGACGACCCTAATCCACGTCTTGTGCAAGATGTTACGCCACGCCGGAAATCGAAGGGGCGGCAACTCCAGGATAAAGCTGCTTCGACGGCCGGGCAGAATCTGATCCAGAACGGAGCCGACGAGTACAAGCTGGAGTAGCACTGTGGCGACGACAAACCAAAGAACGCCCGCCCCAAGTCCCGCGGTGATGCCCAAGACGACTCCCAACTGTGCGGAGCAGGGAACTCCAAGAGCCAGTAGCAAAGTGGCTATGAACCGCTCCTTGCGGGACGCCAGAATCCGCGTGGTCATCGTGGCCATCGTGACGCAACCGAGGCCCAAGACCATGGGGAGAAAGGCCTTGCCGTTCAGCCCCATGGCTCGCAAGAGACGGTCCGACAAGATCGAGAGGCGAGGTAGATACCCGCTGTCCTCCAAAAAGCTGAAAGCGATGAAAAAAGTAGAGACTACAGGCAGCACGATCGCGAAACCGTAGGACAGACCCATGGACACGATTCCGTACGGCCCTACCAGAAGGTCGAAGAAGAACCCCCGGGGGAGAGCCCGCTGCAGGAGGGGTGTAACCCAAACATTGAACACGCCGTTTTCCAACCAGTCGACGAGTACCTGGGCGCCGAGATTTCCCACCAGTTGATATGTCAACGAAACTGCCATGATGAGAACGAAGAGCCCCTGGATCGGCTTGCGGGCCCACACCCCGAGTCGGTGGGCGAAACCCGAGTCCACTTTCAAGCCCCAGAGGACCGGGACGAGAACAGGAGCCAGCCATCCCAGCAGCAGGGTTCCGACGACCGCCCAGGCTGAATCCCCGGCACCCCATCGAGTTGCAATTCCTTCCAGAAGCTTGGCCCAGCCGGCAAGGCCGGAAACGTCTGCAACGTAGTTCTCCAGATGCACCAGCGATCCGACGAGAGCGGCTGCGGTGAAAACCGTGGTTGCTCGGGTACTCACCCGTCGGCTTGCCTGGTCCTGGCGCTGCACGGCTGAAACGATTGATTCCACCCAGTCGCGAGTCTCTCCGGCGGGTGTCGGAACGGGCGGAGAGGCGTGAAGCATTGCACCTCGCAGCCGACTCAATCCCCGACCTGCGGTGGCCACCGTCTCGACTACCGGAATCCCGAGTAGACGGGACAGCTGCTCGCTGTCGATTTGAATGCCCCGCTCGGTCGACTCGTCCATCATGTTGAGGACCAGCACCATCGGCCGTCCCAGCCGGCTAAGTTGAGCGGTTAGCACTAAGCTGCGTCGCAGGTTCTTCGCGTCGGCCACCTGAACGATGACGTCCGGCGATTTCTCGGTCAAAACGGTCGCCGTGATCCGTTCATCTTCGGAGTCGGGACTCAGGCCGTTGACCCCCGGAGTATCGAAGATTTCGACTGGCACTCCGTCCAGTACGGTCTTCCCCTGGAAGATTTCCACCGTGGTGCCGGGGTAATTCGAGACCGTGACGTATCGCGAAGTGAGGGCTGAGAAGATGACGGACTTTCCAACGTTAGGGTGGCCGATCAAAACCACCCTTCTTGGCGAGACGGAGTCCTCACCGAGGGTGACCAGTTCGGGTTCCAATGCGGCTTGAGCCGTCAACCCGTACGTTCCTTCCGCCATCGTCCTTGTTCCCGCCCGATAGTGAAATTCGTTTTCAACAAGAAATGTACTACAATTGCCCGACGCGTGTCACGAGAAGATCTCGACGTACTTTCAGCCGGTTCGGACAGCCCGCCCGAAAGACCGGGCTCTGAAGGGTCTCAGCCCAGAGAATCCAAAAACGTGCGGTTGTCCTGAGTTTCTTCGATCTTTCGGAGGAGGGCGAGCATGGCTTTCTCGGGGCTCAAACTGGCCAAAGCTCGCCGCATCAGGTTGATCCGCGACTGGGTTTCGGTGGAGCGAAGCTGCTCCTCACGACGGGTTCCCGACCGCGTGATGTCGGCTGCCGGCCAAATGCGTCGGTCGGCCAGGTCCCGGCTAAGCACGAGCTCCATGTTTCCCGTCCCCTTGAATTCCTCGAAGATGACGTCGTCCATTCGGCTGCCGGTGTCCACTAAGGCGGTGGCCACGATCGTGAGGCTGCCCCCTTCCTGAAGCTTACGTGCGCTGCCGAAGAATTCGCGAGGTTTTAGTAGAACACCCGCGCCCAGACCTCCGGACATCGTTCGGTTGGAGCCCTTATGCAAGGTGTTGTAGGCGCGAGCCAACCGGGTGATGCTGTCAAGTAGGATCATGACATCCCGTCCTTCTTCCACCAGGCGGCGGGCTCGTTGCAGGATCATCTCTGCAATCCGGACGTGGCGTTGAGGAGGCATATCCGCCGAGGAAGACACGACGTTCCCGACCCCCAGTCGCTTCATCTCGGTGGCTTCCTCCGGCCGCTCGTCGATCAGCAGGATGATGAGTTCGATTTCGGGATGCTGCTGGGCGACGGACTGGGCGAGCTTTTGAAGAAGCATGGTCTTGCCGGTCCGCGGTGGAGCCACGACCAGAGCCCGTTGCCCTTTGCCGATGGGAGCTATCAGGTCAAGGATCCGCATGCTGGGATCGCCCGACTCATCAATCCGCAGCCGCTCGTGCGGATTGATACTCGTCAAACGGGCGAATTCGGGAAGCTGCCGGCATTGATCCGCCGGCAATCCGTCCACCGACTCGATGGCCACCAGCCGCGGACTCTTCCCGCGATAGCCGTCCCCCGCCAGTCCCGTCACAAAGTGGCCGGGGCGAAGGCCGAGCTCACGAATCAGCGAGGGTTCGACAAAAGCGTCGTCACGGTGAGGTTCGAAGCCTCTTTCGAGGCTTCGAAGGAATCCATAACCTTTGTCATGGAGGTCGAGATAGCCGGAGGCATCTCGAACGTTTCGAGCTTGGTTCGATCGAGTCATGAAACTTAATCTCTTCTCCTTGAAAACTTCCTGATCATAGCTGCGCCAGAGCGTTCGTCAGTCATTGCTTGCGGGACTGAAACGCAACGGTTGTCCTGCTTTTTGGGAGCCGACCAGACGATCCACCGGGTTCGATCAATCCCGCCCGGAAGCGGCAAAGTAGCGTCTTCCGGTTCGGCAAATGAACAATCTCCCGGTTCCTACGGCACTAGTAGCCGGGTTCGTCCAGATCGACCTTGCCGGGGAACCGGCGGTACAGATACACAAAATACGATGCTACCAGCAGCATCCCCGGGATCCACCAAAACAGGCCCACTCGCAGGCCGTATTCCGAGGTGGTCGTATTATATACCGTCAGTCCAAGGTCAGGGTTCGTGTTGGCCGGCAGTACATAGGGAAAGATACCAAAAACTGCGCTAAGGAGCATCCCGGTCAGAAACATGCAGGAGGCCAAAAAGACCCGTGTCTCGTTTCCTCGGGTCCGCAAGAAGCGAATGCCCAGCAGACCGACCAAAGCAACAAGAGGGAAAACCACTCCCCAGGGCATTTCGCGGAAGTTCTCCAGGACCCTCGGCTGGACGGCGAACGTCACCGCCGTGGCTACCACCAGAAGGGTGACAACTGCCCACCAAGCCCGGTCCGCCCAGGCCCGGGCTCGATGGTAGACCGCTCCGGTGGTCTTGACTGCCAGCCACCAGGAGCCGTGTTGGACCAAGCTGCCTAAGGCAAGTAAGCCGATCAGGATGGTGTACCAGTCGAGAATCCCGGCGTCGGCTGTGTGAACGCCTTCAGGACCGAGCCCCAAATCGCTCCAAAGGGGAAGGAAAAAGTAGCCGTCCGATGAGAGAGGAACCCCGCGTATTACGTTTCCTAGTGCGGCTCCTAAGAATACGCAGAGAAGGGAGGAAGCCAGGCAGAAAAGTACATCCCACAACGGCTTCCAGAGAGGTGAATCCACGTGGCTTCGGAGTTCTATGGAGATAGCGCGGAAGATCAGGAGCCAGAGGACAATCATTAGAGGGAGGTAGAATCCGCTGAAGCCCGAAGCGTACAACTTGGGGAAAGCGAAGTACAAGGTTCCGCCCGCGGCCAGCAGCCAGACTTCGTTGCCGTCCCAAAAAGGACCGACGGCTCGCAACACACTTCGTCTTTCTTCTTCGGTCTTTGCGACGAACCAGTGGAGCGCGCCGGCACCGAGATCAAAGCCGTCCAGGAGAACATAGGTGGCAAGCATCAAGGCGACGAGGGCAAGCCAGAGGATTTCCATCGTTCCTCCCTCACACAGCAGTGGTTTCCGTCGAAGTATGTGTTCTCTGTCCCTCAGACTCGGGGCCGTGTTCCAGTTCCCGGTAAACCAGGAAGAGGAACAAGACGCTCAGCAGCGCGTACATACCCATGAAGCCGATCAGGGTGAACATGGCGTTACCAGACGAGACGTGGGTGGAGGCTCCCTCGGCGGTACGCATGAGTCCGTAGATCAGCCAAGGCTGACGTCCCAGCTCTACGGTCAGCCAACCGGAAGTGTTGGCGATGAACGGGAACGGAGCAAGCAACACCAGTAGCCAAAGCAAAAAACGTGAATGAAACAGGCGACCTTTCCAAAGCTTCCATGCCGCAATGCCGAACAAGAGAATGAAAACAGTTCCCAGCCCTACCATGGCTCGATAGGCGTAGTAAAGCAGCGGGATGTTGTCGGGCCAAGTGTCTTTGGGAAAATCGTTCAATCCCCTCACCGTGGCGTCCCAGCGGCGATAGCTTAGAAAACTCAGGAACTTCGGCACTACGAGAGGGTTGTCCAACCGCTGCTTCTCCAAGTTGGGTTGCCCAAATATCGCCAAGGGTGCCCCTTCCGTCGTCTCGAATAAAGCTTCCATGGCGGCCAAGGTGACCGGCTGATGCCGGGCTATGTTTTGCGCCTGTCCGTCTCCCGTCGCCAGCAGTAGAAGGGCTGAGATGCATCCGGCCACTACACCGGTCCGTACGTACAGGCGGGCATGGTCGGAGTGTCTCCCCAGAAGCAGGTAGGCGGCCCCTACTGCCGCCATTACCGCTGAGGCCGTCATTACGGACCCGAGTTGGTTGTGCGGGTACTGCCATAAGAGCCAAGGATTCAGTACCAGCGCCCAAAAGCTTTCCAAAACGATCCGGCCGTCGGAAAGAAGGCGATAGCCCACTGGCTGGAGCATCCAAGCGTTCGTGGCAATGATGAAATAGCCGGAGACCCAAGCCCCGAGAAATACCATGAACGCTGCAAACCAATGTCCTTTCGGCCCGAGCCGCTTCTCGCCGAAGACCAGGAGACCCAGAAAGGCCGACTCTAAGAAAAAGGCGAACACTCCTTCCATAGCCAAGGTTTGCCCAATCACACCTCCGGCCGCCTCGGCAAAACGCGCCCAGTTGGTCCCGAACTGGAACTCCATGGGAATGCCCGT
The DNA here is from genome assembly GCA_033811955.1 of Acidobacteriota bacterium. Classification (GTDB taxonomy): domain Bacteria; phylum Acidobacteriota; class UBA6911; order RPQK01; family JAPXNP01; genus JAPXNP01. Next base: position 1,906 of record JAPXNP010000044.1, on the reverse strand, counting down.
AGCGACCCCCATGACGAAGCTGATGGCGAAAATCTTGATCCAAAAACGCGCGGCTTCGTTGTAAATAGCTTTCCCGGTCCTGAGGCTCAGACTCTTGAATATCAGGATCAGAAGAGCCAGGCCCATGGTGAGCTGGGGAAACAAGTAGTGATACGTCACCGTGAAGGCGAAGTGGAAACGATGCAATCCGAGCGCTTCATCCATGGCTGCACCCTCGACAATCCGTCAAAAGCGATCTTTTCGCGTCAGGAGATATCCAGGCGTGATGCCGTTGGGCGTCATTGTAGCAGCTCCTGAGAGTCGACACCAGGCGAATTCACCCGCATTCGGTGGTTTCTAGGAAGAGCAGGACCGGCGGACCCGCTTGAAACCCCTCTGCCCGCAGGCGCTCCTTAGCGCTCTCGTGAGTCTCCCCAGGTTATGTCGAACCGGCGTCGTTCGTCAGATAAGACGCTGATATCGATACGTAACGCCCCAGGCAGACGCCATGGGATTTTCTCCGCCCATTCCACGACTACGATGTCGTTTACGGGCTGCAGGAGCTGGTCGAGGTCGATGGACCGAAAGTCCCGAAGAGTCTCCAGTCGATACAGGTCGACATGGTAGATTCGACCCGCGGGATATGGGTAGACGTTCACTAAGCTGAACGTGGGGCTGTGTACCATGGAAGCATCCGCCACGCCCCAGCCCCCTGCCAACCCGCGGGTAAGGGCGGTTTTCCCTGCTCCCAACTCTCCGCGCAAAAGGACGACGGCGGGGGCGCGAATCCCTTTCGCCAGGCGACGGCCCAGCTCCACGGTTTCCCTTTCGCTTCGTGTCTCTACGCTGTGGGGTAGTTCCAGCGGAAATTCCACCGCCGTGCATATCCTTTCCTACGCGTTCCTCTCTGCTCCGCGTTTTCGTGAGGCGTTCCGCCGCCTGAGTTCCCGAATGCGATTCTTGCCATCATCGTGCGTGCGTCCCCGCGAAAGGTTGTCCGCCTCAGAGGGTGTAGGGCTCCTTCGGACGCTCTCGGCTGAAACAGAGTGGAGTTTGCCGCAGCTCGAAGAAGTATAGCCCCGACTTAAGGGCCGCCGACCCGAACAAAGTCCCGCCAGGCGTCGCCCAGTTCCGTAATGACATCACCCGCCGCGAGAGCCTCCTTGCCGCAGCGGGCGGCGGCCCGATCGCCGGCCCGCCCGTGCAGCAAGACACCGGTACAAACGGCTCCGGTGACGAATTCTGCGTCCGGAAGATTTCTGAGGTTGTTCCGTCCCAGCATCGAGACCAGAACCCCGGTCAGGACGTCACCCATCCCGCCCGTCGCCATCCCCGGATTGCCGAAAGGCGAGACGAAGACTCGTCCTTCTGGGTCCGCCACGATGCAACGAAAGTCTTTCAGAACCAGCCAGACACACCGCTCCACGGCGAAGGCTCGAGCCAATGCCGGGCCGTCCGCCAGGATTTCCTCAATCGGCCGGCCGGTCAAGCGGGCAAACTCGCCCGGGTGAGGCGTCAATACCAGGGGCTTTTGCGCGCGGTTTCTCAGCTGGTGGGCCGCGCCGGCGAAAGCATTAAGACCGTCGGCATCGATAACAAGAGGGACCGGGCTTTCTTCGACGACGCGGTGCACGAAGCGCACGGTTCGAGGGTGTGTTGTCAGCCCGGGGCCCAAGGCTGCTGCATCCAGCCTTGCAAGTTTTTCCACGGCCGGCGCGGCGCCGCCATCATCGAATGAACCTTGGTCGGTGGAAGAGAAACCTTCGGTCATGATTTCCGGATGGAAGCCCGCGATACAGTCCTGAACGCGCCCCGGGCAAAACACGGTGACGAGCCCCGAACCGGCCCGTAATGCCGCGCACGATGCCAGTCCGGCGGCACCGGCTTTGCCTAAACTGCCTGCGACAACGGCGACGTGCCCGTAGGT
>JAPXNP010000043.1:0-10436 GCA_033811955.1 Acidobacteriota bacterium | reverse complement strand
GATGTTGGTTCTTTTGATCATTTTCATGATCACCACGCCGCTGATCCAGCAAGGTGTCGCCGTGAATATGGCCCAGGCTAGGAATGCCGTCGAGGCCCCGGAAGCGGAAGCAGAGGATGCAACGATTGTTTCCATTACGCGGTCCGGGGAGTTCTACGTAGGTAAACGGTTGTTCAGTGAGGCCAACTTGCTCGACGGTATCTCCGAAGCCTATGCCAAGGCGCCCGACAAGCCTCTTTTCGTTCGCGCCGACGTGGCTGCACCTTTTCGGCGGGTTGTCCGCATCGTTGACTTGGCCCGGGAAGTGGGGATCGAGCGGATCGGACTCCTGGTGGATCGGCAGCGTGAGGAAGGGGGACAACGGTAATGGCGATTTCGGGAGGTTCAGGCAAAGGCGCGATGGCGAATATCAACATCACGCCCTATATCGACATTTTGCTGGTCCTGCTGATCATCTTCATGGTGATTCAGCCCACCACAAAATACAACCTCCAAGCTCGGGTGCCCGAACAGATGCCGGAAGAGATTCCGACGGATGTGATCATCAAGTCGGATGCAATTGTGGTGACGATAGCGGAGAACGGAGCGCTGACCATCAACCAGGAGCCGGTGACCCTGGATCGGCTCGGAGCCCGGCTGTTCGAGATTTATCGGGCGCGAGCCAACAAGAACATGTTTATCCAAGCTCATCCGGACCTGCCGTTCGGCGACGTGATCCGGGTAATCGATATCGCCAAGGGTTCCGGGGTGGGCGATATCGGTTTGATGATCGAATAGCACTCCTTCTTTCCGACTGTTGAAGAAAGGGCGGATCGTCTTCTGAGGCTGGGAGGATGCTGAAACTTAATTCCGGGGGTACCTTAATGAACAGCAAGCGAAAGTGGCTGGCGGCGGGGTTGCTGATCCTGGTGGCACTGGCGAGCGGTGGCTGCGACTTCATGGATAAGTTGAAGGCTCGAGACCATCTTAACCGTGGCGTCGAAGCTTACCGGATGAAGAGTTACAACGAGGCGGAGCAGGAGTTTAAGGCCGCCATTGAGCTGGATCCGGAACTGTTGGACGCCTATCTCTATCTGGCCACAACCTACCGTGTTCAGTTCGTGCCGTTGGTCTCGACGCCCGACAATCTTCGCATGGCTCAGCAGGCTATCGCGACGTTTGAGAAGGTGCTCGAGAAAGACCCGGTAAACGAGAACGCCATGGCCAACATAGCGGATTTGTACCGCAATATGGGCGAGCCCGATAAGGCGAAGGAGTGGTACCGGCGCCTGATGGAAGTGCAACAGGATAAGTCTCAGGCGCTCTATGGTATAGGCGTCATCGACTACAATCTCGCAAGCGAAAAGACGGGTGAAGACGGCGAGAATGTGCAGAACTTGAGTGAGGAGGAGCTGGCCGAAGTAACCCGTGTTGTGGACGAAGGGATTGAGGTGCTTCGCCAGGCCCTGCAGATTAACCCTCGCTTCACGAATGCGATGGAGTACCTGAATCTTCTGTACCGCGAGAAGGCCGAGCTGGCGCAAGATGAGGAGGAACGACGAAGATGGGTGAGAGAAGCCGACAAGCTTGCCCTTCAAGCGGTGGAGATGAAGCGGCAACTCGAGCGAGAGGCGGAGGAGGCCCGCCGTCGGCTCTTTAGAGCCGAAGAGGAGCAGCAGCAGGAACAGAAGCAGTAAGGATAGGATGGCAATAGTCATTCCGGAACAGGGGCCCGGCATGCCGGGCCCCTGCCTTTTTCGGCATTTGCGCCGAGGAAGTATTCAGCGCTTAACGAAATCCTCGTTCCCTCGCGGGAAGACCGAGTGCTAGAATTGATGCGAGGGCCGCAAGGTTCGATGATTCGGTACGAGGACATTGAAGAGCAGGTACGGCATTTTCACCCCGGCGCCGATACGACCGTGTTGAGAAGGGCCTATCTCTTTTCCGCGCGCATGCATCAAGGTCAGGTTCGCTACAATGGCGAGCCATACTTGAGCCACCCTCTTGAGGTGGCGAATATTCTGGCCGGGATGGAGCTCGACGTCGCGTGCGTAAGCGTCGGCCTCCTGCACGACGTCGTCGAGGACACGTTCGCGGACATCTCCACCATTCGGGAGTACTTCGGCGAAGATATCGCCCACATGGTGGACGCTGTTACGAAAATCAGCAAGATACGCTTTTCTTCCCCGGTGGAGCGGCAGGCGGAAAATTTCCGCAAGCTCCTCTTGGCCATGGTGGACGATATCAGGGTGATCCTGGTAAAGCTGGCCGACCGCCTGCACAACATGCGGACCCTCGACTTCCTCCCCCGGGAAAAGCAGAGGCGGATCGCCCAAGAGACCCTCGATATTTATGCTCCTATCGCGTTGCGCCTGGGCATGGCGAGGATACGAGGGGAACTGGAGGATTTGGCTTTCAAGTATTTGGAGCCCGCTGCCTACGATCGTCTCGCTGCGGAAGTGGAGGTCAAGAAGGCGGAATCGGAAGAGGCTATTCAGCGGGTCTTGAAGAAGCTGGAAGAAGTGCTGCGTGAACAAGGGATTGAGGCGCAGCTGCAAAGCCGGATCAAACGCCTGTACAGCATCTATCAAAAAATGCGGCGGCAGCGTATAGATCTGAATCAGGTCTACGACTTTATCGCCATCCGGATTATCGTGAATTCGGTGCGGGATTGCTACACGGTGTTGGGCGTGGTCAACAACCTGTGGAGTCCGATACCGGGTCGCATCAAGGACTTTATCGCCATGCCCAGGAACAACATGTATCAGTCCCTCCACACCACGGTGATCGGGGAAGAGGGGGTTCCTTTCGAAGTGCAAATTCGCACCCATGAGATGCACCGGGTCGCAGAAGAAGGGATTGCGGCTCACTGGAAATACAAAGAGGGACGTCTCTCCGAAGAAGGGGACGACAAGCGTTTCGTGTGGCTTCGGCATCTGCTCGAATGGCAGCGGGAGGTGAAGGATCCGCACCAGTTCCTGAGCAACCTGAAAATCGATCTTTACCCGGACGAGGTCTACGTTTTTACGCCCCGCGGAGAAGTGATAACGCTGCCCCGGGGAGCCACCGCTCTGGATTTTGCCTACTACATTCACACGGAAATCGGTCACAAGTGCGTCGGCGCCAAGGTGAACCAACGGATCGTTCCTCTGAAGTATCGCCTGAACACAGGCGATATTGTGGAGATCCTCACGTCGACCGAAGCCCATCCGACGCGGGACTGGTTGAATATTGTCCGAACTCAGCGGGCCCGCGCAGCGATTCGCCGGTGGCTGAATCTCCGGCAGAAGGAAGAAGCGGTGGAGTTGGGACGCCGGCTGCTGGAGAAGGAACTGAGAACTTGGAAGCGAAGCCTCCGGAAGTACGAGCCTCGTCTTGAGCTGATCGCCCCGCAGGTAGGCGTTTCCCGCGGCGAGGAGGTCCTGGCTCAGCTGGCCGTTGGTAAGCTTTCGCCCCGGCAAGTCGTGTTCCATTTGGATCCTGACCTGGCCGAGGCGAAGCCTCCCGAGACTTCGGACGAGGGGAAAGTAAAGCAGTGGGTGAAGCGATGGGTGGACCGGTCCGAGGGCCCGATTCAAGTGAACGGGCATGGAGATGTTCTTGTCTATCGGGCCGGGTGCTGCAATCCTATCAAGGGAGAAGAAATTGTCGGGTATATCACCATGGGGCGGGGGATCTCCGTTCATACCGCCGATTGCCCGAACTTGAGGGACCTGCTTTTACAAGAGCCGAATAAGCGCACAGACGTTCAGTGGAGCGGGAACAATGACGGGGCGAAGTACCCGGTTCATCTCAGCATTCGGACGGTAGACCGTACGGGCCTGCTGGCGGACGTGACCGGAGCGCTTTCAAAAGTCGAGGCCAATATTGTTGATGCTCGGGCCAAAGTACTGGACGTGGGACAGGCGATGATTTACCTCACGGTCGAAGTCAGAGATGTAGAACACCTCGATCAGGCCCTCCAGCACATCCAGAAGGTGAACGGAATTCTCGACGTGGAACGATCTGTGGTTTCCTCCGAGCCCAAGCGGCAGGCATCCCACAGCTGACCGGGCAGTCGTTCGATTTCGTACTTTCCTGAGTCTGATCGTTCATTGGATAGAGGAAGGCGAGACCCCGCGTATCAGGGGTATCCTCTATACTCGACGTGAAGAGAAGCGGAGGAATCATGGACGACGCAGAAAAGCGGAAGCGAGCGATTGAAATGGCTCTGGCGCAAATCGAGCGTCAGTTCGGGAAAGGCTCGATCATGCGTCTGGGGGGAGAAAGGGAAATTAGCGTGCCGGTGATTCGCTCGGGTTCCCTCGCGTTGGATGCAGCGTTGGGGGTCGGCGGCTTTCCTCGAGGCAGAGTCGTAGAGATCTATGGACCTGAGTCCAGCGGAAAAACAACTGTGGCCTTGCATGCCATAGCCGAGGCTCAGAAGGAAGGGGGAACCGCCGCCTTTATTGACGCCGAGCACGCGATGGACGCGCAATACGCTCGTAGACTCGGGGTAAACATCGACGAGTTGCTCGTTTCCCAGCCGGACTCGGGTGAGCAGGCGCTGGAAATCGCGGAGGTGCTGGTGCGTAGCGGTGCCGTCGACATCCTGGTAATTGACTCTGTGGCGGCCCTGGTCCCTCGAGCCGAGCTGGAAGGGGAAATGGGTGATTCCCACGTCGGACTGCAAGCCCGCCTTATGTCCCAGGCTTTGCGAAAGTTGACGGGAATTGTCTCCAAGTCCCGCACATGTATGGTCTTCATCAATCAGATCCGGGAGAAGATCGGTGTGATGTTCGGGAATCCCGAGACCACAACCGGGGGGCGGGCGCTGAAATTTTACGCCACGATTCGCCTGGAGGTCCGCCGAATTGGAGCCCTTCGAGACGGCGAAGAAAGCGTAGGTAGCCGCACAAAGGCGAAGGTCGTCAAGAACAAGCTGGCTCCCCCTTTCAAAGAAGCTGAATTCGACATCGTCTATGGTGAAGGGATTTCGAAAGAAGGTGAGATTCTCGATCTTGCCGTGGATCACGGTATCATCGAAAAGTCCGGCTCCTGGTTTTCTTACGGCAAGGAACGATTAGGCCAGGGTCGCCAGAACGCAAAGCAGTTCCTGCGCGACAATCCTGAGATCGCTGCGGAAGTCGAGGAAAAGGTCCGGACGGCCCTGGGCCTAAGTAAGCCTTTGAAGGAAGTGGAGGCGGCCGGAGGTTAGGAGGATCGTTTCCGAACCGTCTCTACCAAAGCCGGCATTCGCCAAGGATTGTGGAGTCCTGAGTGTGGCTGCACCCTGCGGAGGTGCGGAATGGGGGTCTTCCGGCGTTTTGGTTTGTCTAGGTTAGTCGCGACCGTGCTTTTGCCCCCTCAGTATCGACGCCGTCCCCAACGGCGATTCTCGTCCCACTACCCTGTTGCGTGAAAGCCGGAAGCCGGCCGGGTCGTTGCGGACGGAGGACGCACTGCGGGGAAATACGAATCCGTCGCAGGTGGAACGGGTGTTTCCTGGTTTGATGGGGATCGACCCGGGGGTTCGTCCCATCTACCCCTACAAAGGGGAGACGGCCCGGGGCCACATTGTTTTGTGTGTTTCGGCCTAGTCCGTGAAACGGCGTCTGCGGGAGGCGTCGGCCCCGTTGTGGCTCGACGACGAAGAATCGGTCGAGGGTCGACGGCGGCCTAATCCACCGGTGCCGGGTTCGGGTTTCGGAGAAGGGACAGCACAAGAAGGCGTCGCGCAGCGGTGAGGACGGCTTCGAGCGGGACGGTTTCCGGACGCTGTCGGCCAAGCCGGCCACCCCCACGTTCAATGGGTCCCACTTGAAGTCGCAGGAGGACTCACCCACGTTGTGTCGGCTGAGCCGGCCGACGCCGCTTCAGCAGAGGGAGCTGCAACCTTCGGGCCCGACGCGGCAGTAGGGATTTCTAATCCTCGCCTTCTCAGCGTTATCAGGACGATACCGTTCACCTCTCAGCGAAACTTGGAGCTGGAAACTATTGGTCGAGATGGATCTTGCGAGCCCGGGGATCATGCCGATTTTCCGCATCACGCGGTTGCGTCGCAAGGTCCTTTTGATGAATCATTTCGCGAAATCTGCGTGATCCAAACTCGGGAGACGGTGGGTTAGCCCTGTGCTAGACTCCGCCCATGCGGATCCTGGATTACACGATTGTCTTATCCACCAAGGGCTTTTGTCATGCCGTCGACATCACTGAACAAGTCCAGCAGCAGGTTGATGCGTCGGGTGTGCAGAGAGGATTGGTAACGGTGTTCGTGGTGGGGTCTACGGCCGGTGTCACCACTGTCGAGTATGAGCCGGGCCTGGTGAACGACCTTGAAGAGTTATTCAATCGTTTGGTTCCCCCAACCTTGGATTACCACCACGAGATGACTTGGCATGACGGGAATGGGTTTTCGCACGTGCGAGCGTCACTTCTGAAGCCTTCCCTAACGGTTCCCCTGGCGAACGGTCGACTTCGCCTCGGAACCTGGCAGCAAATCGTAGTCCTCGATTTTGACAATCGTTCCCGACGCCGGGAAGTCGCAGTCCAGGTCATGGGCGAATGAATCCGAGCTTTCCGTGAATTGACTCCGCAGGGGTTTTTGGCCGGGGGATGGGACTATACAGTAGACACAACGGAGACCGTTTACGAGGTGACGGTACCCTGACGGGGTTGGCAGCGGGGGCAAAAGTGAGAGCTGCGACCCCCGAGGACCAGCCGTCGGACCGGCTCGCCGCAGATGCGACAGGGCATTCCGGTCCTGGCATACACCTGAAGCTCATCGGCGAAATTCCCACGCCCGCCGGTGCTGTTCACGTAATCCCGCCAAGTTGTGCCACCCTTTCGGATAGCTTCTTGAAGAAGGTTCGGGATCGTGGTGAACAAACCTGCACGCTCGAATCGGCGCAGGCCCCCGACGCGGCGCGCCGGATGAATTCGGGTGCGGAAGAGCACCTCGTCGGCGTAGATATTTCCGAGCCCGGCCAAGAAACTCTGATCGATAAGCAACGATTTGATTCTGGTTCCGCCGTGTCTCTTCAACCGCTCGTAAAAATCGTCTTCTCGGTACTCGCCCGACAGGGGGTCCGGACCCAAATGGGGAAACAGGTCTCGGACCGGTCCAGTCGCTTGCGGGAACCACTCCACACGGCCAAAGAGCCGAGTGTCCCAGAAGTCCAGGACGACGTCGTCTTCAAAGAAGAGCCGCAAATGAAGATGCCGTGGAAGGGAATCGTCCTCCTTCTTGGGTTCGTGGGAAATCTCTTGATTTCTGACGAGAAGACGCCCGGTCATTCCGAGATGGAGCAAAAGAATGCCGTTTCGAAAGCGCAAGAACAAATACTTCCCGTGTCGCTCGACAGCGAGAAGTTCCGCTCTCGATAAAGCCGTCCGAAGAACGGCGGCGGATGTCCGGAAAACACGGGATTCATCAACCGCCAGGCCGAAAAGGGTAAGGCCTGCCAGCTTCTCAACCAGCCCTCGTCGAATGGTCTCCACTTCGGGCAATTCAGGCATAGAGCCTGGTTTCCTTTCGCCCAACCCGGGAGCTGGAAGTGAACATCTGGGAATAAATGCGCGTTTTCAAGCGGGCGTTCCACTCTCCTGCGTTGACCCGGTCGTCTTCTCCCGCTTCTTGAGGCTATAAACCCACGGAGTCCCGGAACCTCCGAATTCACCGATCCCTCAAGTCAAAGAAGTCTTGGCGTCAACTTGCGCGATCGGCCGGCTCTGCTCGATCACCGTATTCAGATGTCTAGCGGCCGCGAGCTCGTTTCCCCGAAACCCCATTCTCAGAAAGGAACTCGAAAAAACTCGGGGGCCAGGACTCGAACCTGGATCGGCGGCTCCAAAGGCCGCTGTCTTACCGCTTAGACGACCCCCGAACAAGGTGTCGACATAATATCAAAACACTTGGTCCCCAGCCCGAACTGAATCCTACCGAACGGTGACGGTCGGAGCGATCAGCCAGGCTCGCGAGGTCTGCAACTCCTGGAGCAAATCCCGGATTTCCTCCACCGGAGGTCCCGAGAGTCCCAAGAACCCACTCTCAAGCAGAGCTTCCAGCATGGTCTTGGGCTTCGGGAAGAGTTCCAACGAGATTTGGTCTTCGGGCGTCAGTCCGAGCTCCTCCTTCATGAGGGTCACAGCCTCGTCAACTCCACCCAGGGCGTCCACCAGCCCGTGCTCCAAAGCTTGCCGGCCGGTGTAGATCCGCCCCCGAGCCCGTATTTCCATCTGGTCGTAGTCCATACCGCGTGCCTCGGCGGCTTTACCGACGAATCCTTCGTATACGTCGCCCATCCATTCCTCGACCCGCCGAGCCTGGGCGGGAGTAAGGGGTTTGGCAAGAGAAAAAAAGCCGGCATTGGGAGCTCCTTTGACCTGCTGGATGTCGATTCCCAGCCAGTCATAGAAGCCTGACAGGTCGAACTTGCCGAAAATTACGCCGATGGATCCGGTAATTGTACTCGGCTCGGCCACAATCCGACGTCCGTTCATGGCAATGTAGTAACCGCCCGAAGCGGCTGTGCCCCCCATGGAAACAATGACTGGTTTACCGGCCGCCTCCAGCTCGCCAACCTCTTTCCAGATCATGTCGGAGGCAACCGCCGAGCCGCCGGAGCTGTCAATCCGCAAGATTACACCCTTGATCCCGGGGATCTCTCGAATGTCCCGCAGTTCTCGTGTGAGTTGCTGTGCCTCGATGAGGACACCGAACCCGGTTCCACCCCACGTGACGATGACCCCTTCCGCACTAACGTACGCCACGCGGGCTTTCGCAGAGCTCGGTCCCGAGGATAGTGTCTTCAAGTAATCCGGCAGAGAGACGGCCTGATATCGCTCGGTGCCGACCTGTTCCCTCAGCTCTTCAAGAAGTTCGGTTCGATAACTCAGCTTGTCCACTAAGCCATGCTGCAGTGCAACCTCTGCAGGAATGAGACCCCGGTCGACTAGCTCCTCTATCTCAGCCGGCGCCTTTCCCCGCGCTTCGGAAACGCCGGTAACGAACTGTGCTTGCAAGTCTGAAATCAACGAGGTGAGCATCTCCTGCACTTCGGGGGTCAGGCTCGTACGAGTGAAGTTGCCCGGGTTCTTATACTCCTTAAACTGGAAAAACTCGGCCCGGATCCCAAGTTTGTCGAGGGTTCGCTTGTAGAACGTTACCTGCGCCATGAGTCCGTCGATAAGAAAACCTGACACAGGATTCATTACGATCCGATCGGCGGCTCCAGCCAGAAGCAGATCTCCTTCCTGAGCGATGTCCAGTTCCAAGAAAGCCACCACCGGTTTCCCCGACTGCTTGAAGTCCTCGACCAAAGCTCGTATTTCCTCAATCTGGGCCCACGAGGCGGAAAAAGGGCCGACATTCAGGAGCACGGCCCCGATACGCTCGTCGGTCTTGGCGGCCTTGAGGGCTCGCCTCAAGTCCCAGAGGTTCATACCCCTCGGACTGCTGAAAACGCTCCATGGATCGGTACGCGGCCGCTCCGTCAGTTCCCCGCTGAATTGAACCTCCAGCACGGTTCCGGGAGAAGGGAGGGCCGGCCGGGCGGCGTAGTAGAGTAATGCGGCCCCGGCCAGGACCGCCAGCCCGATGACGAGCAAGACGACGACCACGAATATGGCAAGGCGCTTCCCATTCATTCTGTTTCCTCCGGAAAGTGCTGATCCGTCAAACCTAAGAGACGCTCATTTGTCGCCGCATGGAGTGTACCGCAGATACCGGGAAGATGCTGCCAAGCGCCGGTGCCGAATGCAACGGTACGTAAAGCTGAATCCGTGTTGTTCGGCACGCCGTGAAGCCGGTGGGAAAGAAATCAGTGTGAGGCTTTCTTATTGCAGTGTTTTGAGAAACATCGCTGAAGATGCTTTACTTTCCGCTTAGTCCGGCCTCGTCTTCCGTGGAACCCTGGAAGGTCGGAGCCATGGCGGCTTCGCAAAGACTTCCTGCAACAGCGTGCCGATGCAAGGTAGCGGATTCGCGCGAAGCCCTCTCTTTAATGGACTGCTGGAACTACGCTGGTTCCGGGATCGTCAATCTTGAACGGGATAGGTTCGTTTAGAGGGCGATTTCCCGCCTGCTCGCGCTTGGTGGTCGGATTTCGGCTGGAGGGCTCTGAGACTTGAAATCCGGAAGCCTTGAGAACATGCCGCGTTGACGGGCTTAGCTCGACGGCTCTCCGGAACTGATGGAAGGACGTTCGACTTCGAGGCGTCTCTGCCGGTGCTCACTCGTCTGAGGCTCGGAGTCGGTTTCGCGCCTTGCTTCCCGTGCAAGGAGTTCTTTCCCGTCGCATTGCTTCGGGACTACTCTTTGGTGAGGCAACAGGCCCGGTTGACGCCTCGCATCGGATCCGAGACACTGATGCCGTGACTGGACCCTCCGGAGGACTCTCCATTGAGCGGAGATTGGGGCCGGGCGGAGGGCCTGATCGGCCGGGTAAGAACGCCCCGGCTTTAAGTCTGTGAGGATT
>JAPXNP010000042.1:0-10475 GCA_033811955.1 Acidobacteriota bacterium | reverse complement strand
ATAACATGCTGCCCCTCATGGGCATACGCGACCGTTAACTGATCGCCTGAGATCCGCGGATCAAAGGTCACAAGCACGTTCGCTGTCGCTTTGGTGGCTTGATCATCGACGAGTATTTCAGGAATGCCTGGCGAGACTTGGGCAGCGGTTCTCTTGTTCAAACTGCCTGAAGCAATCGCGACGCCGTTCGCGTCTCCTTCCTTCCCGTAGGCGTTGACAACCGCCTGCACCGGAGCATCCTTGATCTTCCCAGCGGCCTTCAGCGCACCACGGATATCCTTCCTACGATTAATGATTCGGTTCGCTTCTTTCTTGGCTAGTGTCTTGCGCAATTCCTCATCGCTCGCATTCCCGCCGAGGGAAGAATCCCAAACGAACAGGCCCAATGGATCGCTAAAGCGAAGAGGATTGTTCAGTCCGTGCGCATATCGATTCCAGGTCTGAGGGTTGCGCACGTTAGCACAGGAAAGCAGCGGGTCCGGCGATGTGAACCTGCCCTGCGCCCCGCTGTAGTATCTGGCGCCGAAGTAATCCAGGCCCGTCTCCGCATCTCGTTCTTTGCCGGTAAACCGACGACGGTCGCCGGCCGCCGCACAGGACATCGCTTCCTCACCGTACGGGTGAAACAGCATCCGGTAGAACACCCCTCCCTCCGACGTCGTCAGCAGCCGCGGACTCCCCAGGTGGTCCAAATGCCGAAACAGCAGACCGTTGGTCACGTTGTTCGTCGCCAGGTGCCTCCCTTGAAAGAAAAAGTTGAAGATCTCGTAGCCCACTCCGGGAACATACCCCCAGAGCGGGTTCCCCTCGGCGTCATAGAAGTAAAACCACGTCTGCCCGCCGACCACCCGCTTCACCCTCCGGCCCTCTCCGTCATACGCGTACGCGGCCGACACAGCGTATCCACCGTCTTGACCCGACCCGCCCCGTCGTACTGCAGCGTGAAACCCCACAAGCCCCAACCGGTTGCCCGCCGCGTCGTAACCGTTGTATCCAAAGGTCGTAATCCGGTTGTTCGACTAGTTGAAGGACAAGCCGCCCGACGTCAACCACATCCCGCTACCCGGGATAATCCCGGACTCCGGACGACTATCCGTCGCCGGAGTCGCCACCCCCAAGGAATTTGCCGGCCAGCCAATAGACGAGCAGGCCAACAGCGAGAATAACGAATGCCCCGACTCGCCGCTCTTCCAGCACGCCTCCCGAAATCAGCCGAAAGAGAACCAGGGCCGCCGTCCCCCCGCCCAGAATTTGAAGGATCATTTTCAGAAATCCAATGCCTGGACGTCCCTTCATCGCCCGTTCCATCTCTTCGGGGAATTCCGTTCCATATAAATTTTCCCACCGGCCCACTTCCCCGCTTCTATGCGCATACTTCGCCAAGACCTTGCCACTCGCCAGGGGCTGATGAGTTTGGATCCATTCCCATCGAGTCAGGACCACCCGTGCGACCGAGGGTATATAGACCACCAAGCTCAGAAGACCACTGACAACCGTCATGTTTATCAGGAAGACGGGGTCATCCCAAGCCGCTTCTCTCGGAGGATTCTCCACGATGAACACATATCCCCGGCTCGACAGCAACGCGCCCAACGTCGCCGTCGCCGGCACTGCGGAGATGTACTTCAAGACGGCCCACCTTCCTTTCCAGCTGTTCAGAAATCCGAGTGCCCGCAGTTCGCCCGGTGTCAGCTCGGAAAACGGCTTTGGCGCATGGGCGTTGTCCCAGAACAGCTTCAACGGCTTCCAGAGAAAATAGGCCACTCCAAGAAAGGAGCCGCCAACACTACCCACCAGAACCAGGGGGACGTTGCCTATCGCCTGTCCTCCTCCAAATGAGAAAGACAACATAAAGGCATAGGTTACGACGAGGGTAAACAGAGATCCGGTTTCTTCGACGAGGCTCGGTATCTTCTCCATCATTTATGGCCACCTGTATGGTTTCCGGCTCTTTACTCGTCGAACGGCATCGGGTAATACCTGATCTCGCCAACGCGGACCTCGGGTCGGGCGGTACGAGCATGGGCTTCCATCAAGGCCATTCGATAGCCGGCATAATCCGCAGCCGAGTAAATGGGCGTCATGGGTTCGTGACTGACCATGTGATAAGCCGTGCCGAAGTAGCCCCCCAGACCGAACGCACGACCGTTGGTCACGTTGTTCGTCGCCAGGTGCCTCCCTTGAAAGAAAAAGTTGAACGTCTCATATCCCACTCCAGGAACATACCCCCAGAGCGGGTTCCCCTCGGCGTCATAGAAGTAAAACCGCGTCTGCCCGCCGACCACCCGCTTCACCCTCCGGCCCTCTCCGTCATACGCGTACGCGGCCGTCCCACCGCCATTGACCGTCTTGATGCGGTCCTCCCCGTCGTATTGATACGTCCACCCCGGTTCCGACGTCAGGTTCCCGCCCGAGTCGTAGCCCACCACCTGGTTCGGCGTCAGCGTGCAGCTGTCCGCCCGCCGCGCCGTCACCCGGTTCGTGCCCGCACTCACCGTCACGTACATTGTCGGCGCTCCCCCCGTCCCGCACTGCTTCGTCCGATTCTCCCACCGGTCGTACTCGAAATCCATCCTCCCGTAACCGGCGCTTACATTCCCCTCGAGTCGGTCCCAAAAATCGTAGACGAAACTCTGACTGCGGTTCAGATCCAACGTGTCCGTAATCGAAAACACATTTCCGTTGTTCTTGGCGTCCCCCGGACGCTCAAACGAGTAGTCCAGGTTCAGCACCACCGCCGGGTTCGTCACCCGCCGGTTGACCGGTTGCAGACGACGGTCCAACGTCACCGTCTCGATCGTATTATTCCCGAATTCCATCACCGCCCGAGCATAGTCCGCATCGCTCGTGTTCGTGTAGGTCAACGTATACCCCTCGACCAAAACCTGATAGGCTCCCCCTCCGTTGTTGCTCCAGTAGCCGTGGTTCTGTCGCCCTTCAATGTCCGTCCGGTCTTCGACTGCTAGCGCATGCAACGCTTGCGCTCCGGCCGATGACCGGCCCTGAGTCGACCGACAGCCCGGCAATTGTGACGAAACGCCCAGTTTCTCTCTCAGTCAACATTGGCGGGTGGCACAAACGTCTTTCCGAACCTCTCCGAATCCCGCTCTTACGACGGTTTCAGGCCATCCCCGCTGCGATCGCCCCATCCCTGCAACACAGTCTTCAGCGCTTCACTGAAACCCGCCGGCGGCCCGACGTGGAACAGCTTGCCTTCGAAGTGAGAGCTTTGCCGGAGCCGTCTACATAACTCTCTTAGCGGTAACGATCACCGGGGCCGTGGTTAGCGCGAACCACTGACCCCGCTCGACTCTTAGCGCAGTCCCGAATTTGATTTCTCCTCAGCCTTGGTCTCCTGAAAGTGGAACGCTATAAGGTCCGCAAGGCCGCTCAAATCATCGAGTCGATTCAAGGATACAAATCTCGTCCCAAATTCGAGCGACCGGAGCCGGCCGGCAAGTCTACCTGTCTCGGTTGGAGGCCCGTACTCGAACGTTTCCCGCATCTCTGCGCGGGTGGAATGGTCTGCACCCAAAACATCGGAGTGAATCGTTCGGCAACGAACTAGGATTCTCTTCTGTTTCTGTTCCTTGGTCCAATTACCCGCACCCATCGTGTACCCTTCAGCATACAGGATCGATAGCTTTCCATCCGATCGCTGGTAAACCACACAGGAAACATCTATGAAGGTTCCTTGAGGCTCCAAGATCAGGATCCTCGCCTCTGGAAGTTCAGGAGGGGCATCACCCGGTCTGTAACCCCGTTCCCACTTCAACGGGTCAGATAGATAGAGCCACTCGTTCTCCAGCCTGCATATCTGCGCCGACGGGAAACACGCGACAACAAGAAGACCAACCGACAGCCATTTCATGGCGTCCTCACCCAGATGGGAATCTTAGGGGTTTGTTTAGGATCTAGCTGCAACAGCAGCTTGAGGACCTGTTCAGACCGTTCGCAAATACATCCGTGTGTGTAGACTCCCGGCCGACGCTTGCCGTGCAGGTAATTGCCGAGAAAGTCGGAGCGAGTCTCGCCGCCGGGCGCATTTAGATAGACTCGGGCCGAACCCCGTTCAAACTAAGCATCAAACGGCACCTGCCCTGAGGGAGGAATCTCCTGTATTCCATAGAAATTCACCGGCTTGGGACTCCGGGGGCGGTGTTGAAGGTCTGAAGGATCTACTGTGCGTATCACCAATTGCTATTGAGCCTCGGCTTCCTTACGGTAGAACTGTATGATCTGAGCCAGTCGCTCGATGTCATTGAGGTCCCGAAGTGGAATGTATCGCGTACCGCCGATCTTGATCCATTCCGCCACCCGAACCCCATCGCGAGGAGGGGCATAGCTCCACGATTCTTCTCTGAGGGCACCGCCTGTTTCGCCCACTTTCCTTTCGCTTGTGTGGACCGATCGGAAGCGAGCCACCAGATGCCCATCGGCTTTTTCCCAAGTCCCCGAGCAAAGGCTGAATCCCGACTGGTAAAGTATGTCGAGTCGATTATCGGGCGACCTGTTCAGGTAGCACGACAAAATTCCCAGGTCACCGCTCGGCTCGAGGACCAGGATTTCCGCGAACGCTAACTCCGGAGCGGGCTCCCCCGGCCTCTTCCCCCGTTCCCACCTCAGGGGATCACTCACATAAAGAGCCGTAGGGTCCAGTACTGTTTGAGCCAACGGCGACAGCGCCGACAGGAACAGGGATGTCAGTGCGAGTCGTCTCATTTGCGCCTCACCTCGAGAAGGACGGAACGCGTGACCTTGGGATCCATTTGTACCAGCTGCTTAAGTATTTGCTCACTGCGTTCAGCAACGCATCCATGCGTGTAATCTTGCGGGCGATTCTTGCCATGGAGAAAATTGCCGAGATACTCCGACCGTGTCTCACCGGGAGCCGGGTTGAGCGCTGCTCTGATGGATCCCCACTCCCAACGCGCATCGTACCCACCAACGTCGGCCGGAATCTGCTGGATGCCGTAAAACTGCTTCAGCTCCGCACCTGCAGCAGTCATGCGGAGGTCCGAAAAATCCACCGTGTCGCGAATGTCCAGCCGAATCGTAAACCTACCCTCGGGTATCGGTCCCTTCCCCGGGAATCCTCCCGAGAACGCCGCCGATTCGGCGATCTTGTCGGCGTACCCTCTGCCGTACAACGTGAGGGTACCAGTGACCGCACCGTACTCGTTCGTCCCGGTTTTCTGAAGAACAATCAGGTACGCGTAGTCGCTGTGCTTGCACCCCTTCGTCCCCTTCTTGCAAGGATTGCCCTTTTTCGTCCACGTCCGAACCCTCATACCATGTCCAGTTGCCGTTGACGCTGAACCAGTTCCTCCCCTCGGGATCAACGCGCTTCACCCGGTTGTTGGCCGTATAGGCGTAGAGGTTCCACATCTGCGGGTTGTCGAGCTGAGATAGAAGCGCCGTATCCGGCTTCTTCGGGGTTTGAATGCTGCCTCGGTAACTCGCTGATTCCCCGTGCGGGCTCTGGCGGCCAGCGAAGCGCCGCCGCCCTACCACCCGGCGGCGCCTTCTCGCGGGACCGCCGATTCTACGGTGGTTCCCATATGGGAACCTGGATCAAAGCCGAGACCCTGGACACAGCCTCCATGCACTCAGCTCAGTGATTGCCGGGTGATGGGGGATCGCACTCGTATAGGCGCTTGCGCTCAGGGGCAGGCAAAACCTCGGGCATCGCACCGGACTTCGATACGAGATCGACGCCGGTCAGCGCAGAAAGATCAAGTTGGTACTTGTACCCGCCGTCGCCGTACGCCGACGCTTTGCCACGGAACACCCCTGTGAAAGTTCCGTTGATCGTTCCCTGGTGTTTTGGCAATCGCCTTAGCTCGCGCGCCAAAGTCTTCGACGGCTCCTCTCCGAGGTTCAGCCAGACCCGCCCGGCTCCCCTGCATGAAACGCAAAACAGCTCCTGCCATTCGAATCCGTAGCGATAAGAAGCCGTCACTGTTACAACACGGCCGTCGAATTTGCCCGCCTCTTTGATCAGGTCACAAAAACTCACCCGCTCGGGCTGCTGCGCTTCCATGACTCCGCACGGGACCACGCATGCCAAAAGGACCACGCTTATGTAGTTCGGCATAACGTCTCCTCAAGGCCGGTGTGTATGCTCGCTGCTGTAGGCGTTCGTGTCGCTCGGCGCGGCCATGTACAGGTTCTTCAAAATGTTGCTGATGCCTGTACTCCGGAGTGTTTGCACATCCGGTGCCTTCCAGCCACGATTCCAAACTTGGTACTCCGGACCTCCTCCTTTCGGAGCGAAGTTCTTCATCCCTAGAGCCTCAGCGATGACGCTACTGACGTACCAAGCTCGCTGCTCTCTGAAGTAGTGATTCAGATCGGTTGAACAGCCGGTGCAATGTGTGCCGAGCCACGCATTCGCATCTGCAGCGTGCCGGCCCTCGTGAGCGACCGTGGCAGCATTATCCACCGTCTTGAGCCGACCCGCCCCGTCGTACTGTAGCGTGAAACCCCACAAGCCCCAACCGGTTGCCCGCCGCGTCGTAGCTCGAGTAGCCCGAGGTCGTGAGAACCGCTTTCCTGCCGGCTCCTCGTCCCGGCTCAATCTTCCTCCGACTCGGAGCCCCCCAGATAGCGCCCCGCCAGCCCGTATATCAACACCCCTACGACCAGGACAACAACAGCTTCCAGTCGAAGTTCTTCCACCACGTCCCCACTGAGCAGTCGGAAGGCCGTCAGCGCAGCCACGCCCCCCCCGAGAAGCCGCAACATCACCCGCCAGAACCCCCTCCCCGGACGGCCCTCCAGAGCCCGGTCCATCTCCTCGGAGAACTCCGTTCCGTACAGATGGTCCCACTTGCCGACCTGACTACCCTTTGCGTACTTGGCCAGCACCTTGGCGTCGGGCAGGGGCTGGTGCTCCTGGATCCAATTCCACCGTCTCCAAAGTACGTAGGGAATGAGTGTCATGTAACCGCATACGCCAGCCAGGGCTCCGCAGAACATACTCAAAAGAATGATGACCTCCAAATCATCACCTTGACGCCCGCCCTTCTCTAGGCACCACATACCGGCTACGCAAATCAGATGTCCGAGTAGCGGAAGCAGGGCCGACCCCGCCGCGACGGCTAGCGTAACCAGGCGGCCCCGTCTACTGTTCATGTACCCCAGCGCCCGCAACTCCCCCTCGTTGAGCTTCCGAAAATGCTTCGGAGCATAGATGTTATCCGAAAAGAAGTTAAACGGCTTGTAGAGAAAATAGGCCAGCGCAAGCAACGAACCCACAAACGAGCTACAAAAGACCACCACCGGCCGTCCCGTAGCATTACCCCATACGACGCCCGGTGAACCGACGATCGCCAGGACCAGAACCACCCCCCATAAGGAGCCATCAAGACCTTCCAGTACGGGAGGTATCCTTTCTGCAGCCTTCGCTCCGCTTCGCCCTTTCATGGAAGCACTCCGATATAGCTGATTCTCGTCGTCACCTCCTCCTGCGCTTGTTCCTCGGGAGTCAACCTCGACAGCACCTCCAGGGGCCGACGGAACGTCCACATGGAGGTTTCACCCAAACGCCGGCTCACACCCATCTCGGACGTCAGCTCGCCATAAGAGGTGCTCAGAGCTCCGGAAAATGCGTAGGCGCGGTAGACATCCCAGGTCTTCACGCCTATCTTCTTCGTCCGGAAAGGATGGGGCGGTCTTCCCGGCCGTGGGGGCAGCAACCCCTTGAACGCATACCCGGGAGGCGTTCTCACAATTCCTCCGACTGCCCCTCCGATCAGCCCTCCACCGATCGCCCCGGTAATCAAAGAGCCACTCATTTCTTCCGCCGAAAGGGTTTTACCTTCAACAAATCGGTCATAGAGCACACCCATCCCACTAGCGACGGCGCCTGCGGTCGCTCCGGACAGCCAAGGCAGCCAAGGTAGCGTGGCTGCAGCGGTAACGCCCCCGAAAGCGCCCGACACAAAGCCTTTGCCGATGGGTTCTTCGGCCCACCAGGCGCTGACGGCTCCCCAGGCACCGCCGATCACGGCTCCGCCCAGCGGGATCACCAAGACCGGGAACTCCCCTCCGGCATCGACGTATCGGACCGGATTGTTTAGGCCGTAGGTGTAACGGTTCCAGAATTGGGAATTCGCCGGATCGGGGGTCTGCCACAACCGATCCACCGAGGTAAACCGCCCTATGGAGGCCGCGTGGTACCGGGCCCCGAAGTAGTCGAGGCCCGTCTCGGCGTCGCGCTCCTTGCCCGTAAACCGACGACGGTCGCCGGCCCCGGCGCAAGGGGCCGCTTCCTCACCGTACGGGTGAAACAGCATCCGGTAGAACACCCCTCCCTCCGACGTCGTCAGCAGCCGCGGACTCCCCAGGTGGTCCAAGTGCCGAAACAGCAGACCGTTGGTCACGTTGTTCGTCGCCAGGTGCCTCCCTTGAAAGAAAAAGTTGAACGTCTCATATCCCACTCCGGGAACATACCCCCAGGGCGGGTTCCCCTCGGCGTCATAGAAGTAAAACCGCGTCTGCCCGCCGACCACCCGCTTCACCCTCCGGCGTTCTCGGTCATGCGTGTAGGTTGATCACTGTATTAACCATAAAATCCGGGCCCAAACAATTCGACCTTACGGTTCCCATTTCGAACCTTTGCAGCGTATCTGGAAAGAAACCAGGAATCAAACTTCGTGTCGAGCAAGCACGCCGCTGTTGAAGCCGCTTTGTTATCCAAGAAAATACCTATTCTTAGCTGGACAATCCATCTCAGATTCCCAGACCTCCGCTCGAATCCAGACGATGGCGATTTACGGACCTACTTTCCCGGAACCGAGACCGCCGTCGCTCCCCGACCTCCACATTCGAAATCCGAGTAACCACGAGCCGGTATGGCGTGAAAGGACGTGGGTGGCCAAAGCCCAAAATGCCGATCCCCTTCCCGGTCTTGGAATCCCTTTCCCACCCTGCTGATGGTGCTATCTCCAATCTGCCTCAAAGTCAGCAATAACCCGATATTTGGGATGTTGCCTGCTCATTTCGTTTGCTGGTTGTATTGGCGGGGGACGAGGCCGAGCAAGCCGACCGACGGTGTGATTCCGAAGCTGCTGGCGACTCGTTTGGTGGCGGAATTGGGGGAACGGGGGAGTTACCTGCAGCAGGTGGCCGCCTTCAGTCGTGGGTTGTATGTGGGGAGCCGGCAGGGGGTGGTGCAGCGGTTGGGCGAATGGCGGCGGCGGGGTGAGTACCGGCGCCGGCGCCATCCGATACCCCTGGGGGTGGGCGGCCTGCATGCTTTGCGCGAGCCACGCTCCCACTACGTTCGGGTGTGAGACGGGCGGCAGCTGGTTCTTCCGTACTGCGACGCTATCGAAGGGCTCGAGAGCGCCAGGTGATCGGCGCCGGCAATACCACGCCGTGAAGCCGTTTCGAGGTGACCTGTTGCTGGAGACCTGTTGCTGGAGATTGTTGTCGAGGCCGGGGGAAGACAAGAGAGACGGCTGCGTTCCAGCCGATTCAACGGAACACGGGAAAGGCTCTGGTGGTGTTCGTCTGTCTTCGGGGCCCTGGCCGAGGTCAGGAGCGGTATTCGATGCTTCCATCGAGTCCGACCTCGCTGTTTTCTACCCGCTTGGAGTCCTCCGGCAAGCCGGTTGCTGAGGGACCGTAGTCCTGCCAAGCGACCCCTTGCGCACAAATTCGCTCGGCACAGCTGAGCAACCTTCGCAGCGCCGACGTTTGCCGAGAAGACGCAGTGCTCGTCTTCTCCTCTCTCTTGCTATCCCGTGCTTTCCGTAGTCGGGACCGGGAAGAAAACAGTGTCCCTTGCACCCCTCTTACACCCACCCCAGTGCCCGGTGAGCCTCGGCCCACATTTCGGAAAAACAGTGTCCCTTACTCTGCCTTGCGCACAAATTCGCTCGGCACAGCTGAGCAACCTTCGCAGCGCCGACGTTTGCCGAGAAGACGCAGTGCTCGTCTTCTCCTCTCTTTTGCTATCCCGTGCTTTCCGTAGTCGGGACCGGGAAGAAAACAGTGTCCCTTACACACCCCCGGATGAGCGAGTTCTTGAGCTACACCGAAGGCGATCAGTCCAACAGCCGGCAGGATTGCGAGAAGAGGTGGACCCCCACTCGGCCCAGATCGTCATCCAGCGCTCCCAGCACGCCTGGCTGTCCAGCGAACCCCTGAGCCGCACCAAGGTGCATGAACGCTGCAACCTCGGGGTGCGGCATCGCTGGGGGATCGAAACCGGCCGGCTGGTCGAGAAGCGCCACGGCTACCAGCACGAGCATGGCTTCTCCTACCCCTGGAACGCGATGCGGGGCTACCCCTTCCTGATGAGATTGGGCCACCTGAACAACCTCCTGGCGCAGTACTCGGAACGGCCTGCCTGCCAGGCAGGCAGGCTGGCCAGGCTGGTCTATCTACGGAGGGCGCGGGGCCTGATCCAGTTCATCCGGGAGACCTCGGCCGGCCTCTGGCTGGACGCCGAGCGAATCCGCCAG
>JAPXNP010000041.1:0-10481 GCA_033811955.1 Acidobacteriota bacterium | reverse complement strand
GGGTCATAGATCGGAATCAGGTTCCCCTGTGGGTCGACCCAGTCGCTGAAGTCCCCCTGTCGGTTCTTCACCGTGGGAACCGACAGAATGGGAGCCGTCGCGCCCCCGTTAATTCGGAACTGCTCGTGGTTGAAATAAAAGAAGGTCTGAATCTTATCCGACCAGACGCCGGGCAGTTTGACGGGACCCCCGATATTGGCCCCGAAGTTGTGCTGTAGGTTGAACGGACGCTCCTGGTCGAAGGCGCTGGCATTCAACGCCGAGTTCCGGTGGAACCAGAAGGCTGAGCCGTGGAATTCATTGGTACCTGATCGCGTTTCGGCGATGATCGTGGCGCCCGCCGTTCCCCCATACTGCGGTTCGTAATTCGAGGTCAGCACCTTGATCTCACTGATCATGTCCGGCGAGTACGGGAAGTCCTGGTAAATGGAAATCATACCGCTCTGGCTCATCGTCCCCTGCTGCATCGTGACACCGTCCACGATCGCTTCGTCACCGGAGACAACGCTCCCATTAAAGCGTGCATCATAAGGATTGTTGGACCCGCCCGTCGTAACGCCTGGAATCAACACGGCCAGGGCCGCCGAGGAGCGAACCGTCCCGGAAACCAGCAACGGCAGTTTCTGCAACGTGTCCGGATCGATTCCTTCCTCCCGCGTCGCGTTTTCGAAATTGAGCTGCGGAGGCTGGCCGACGACCTCGATGGTCTCCGTCACTTCTCCAATTTCCATCACAACGTCGAGCCGTGCCTTCTGGTTGATTCGCAGCTGGATTCCCGACTGCACATACTCCTTGAACCCGGGCAGGCTGGCTCGCAACTCGTACGATCCAGGTGCCAGGTTCTGAAAAGAAAAGCGTCCCGCCTCGTCGGAAACGAAGGTCGAAACTGCCCCCGTACCCTCATTGATGAGGGTCAATTCAACGCCTGGAATGACAGCCCCGGTGGCGTCCTGGACTGTTCCACTCAGGGAAGCTCCTACCGTTTGCGCCGCTACGGGCGCAGACGGCACGCAAAGGGCCATTCCAAGGCACAGCACAGCCCACCAACAGTCGTACCGAAAAGACATAGTTCCCCCTTCCGGTTTGAATGAGTAGGTTTGTTGCTCCCGCTCCGTTGATACGGATCTTAACCCCACGGGTTTCCCTCGTTGGAAAACGATTACAACACGAGGTCAATGACAAAGCAAGAATTTTCCGTACAATTCTGATGTTGAGATGGGGCGGGGCCTGTTCGACCTTCGCCGCACAGTGAGAACTCGACTTGTAGTCCGCAAGGGGGAGCAGCACATGGGCATTCGCGAAGTGGCCAAGAAGGCCGGCGTTTCGACAGCCACCGTATCCCGGACCTTGAACACCCCCGAGCGCGTTCGCGGCGAAACGGCCGCCAGAGTCCGGCAGGCGGCACTCGAGCTGGGTTACCAACCCGACCCTTACGCCCGAGCGTTGGTTTCGGGTCGAACCCATCTGCTGGGATTGATCGTCTCGGACATCACCAACCCGTTTTTCCCCGAACTGGTGAAAAGCTGCGAAGATCTTGCCGTCCGGAAAGGATACGAAGTTATCGTGGCGAATACCGACTACTCCCCGCCCCGGATGAGCCAGTGCGTCCAACGGATGCTGGAACGACGAACCGACGGCGTAGCCATCTTGACCTCCGAGATGGACCCTGATCTTATAGCCGGACTTTCCGGGCGTCATGTCCCTCTAGTGTTTCTCGACATCGGCTGCGTGCAGGAAGGTGTGGGCAACGTCGCGATCGATTATGACGAAGGAATCCGTCAAGCTTTCCGCCACCTGTGGGAGTTGGGTCATCGTCGCTTCGGGTTCATCAGCGGACCGCTGAACCTCACGTCTGCTCGAATCCGCCGGAATACATTTCTCCGCTGTCTGCACGAACTCGGTGGGGACGAACAACGAGGGGCCGTCTGCGAAGGAAACCACAAAGTCGAGGGCGGCAAGCATGCAATGGGTGAACTGCTCAAGTTGGATCCACGCCCGACCGCGGTGCTTTCTTCCAACGACCTCAGTGCCATCGGAGCTATCCGGGCGGCTCGAGAGCAAGGTGTCCGTGTACCTGAGGACATTTCCATAGTCGGCTTCGACGACATCGCCTTCAGCTCTTGCACCGACCCGCCATTGACCACCGTCCGATTGCCGATGGGCACTCTCGCCGACGCCGTCCTTGGCTGCCTGTTCGAGCAGATCGAGAGCGGACTGCAGAAGGCTCGGGAATACCGGGTGGGGACCCACCTGATCGTCCGTTCGTCTACCGGCCCGGCTACGATGAGAGACTCCGAGTAGGGGAAAACGACCGGCCCCGGCGCAGAGAGCGGCAACCGCAGAATCCCACGGACCGACGAGGTCCGGCAAACGCTGAAGTAAGAATCTCTGGAGTCGCTGTTCTTAGAACCAAACTCCCCGAAAATCTTCTGCGGGGCAGCGGCCTCCCCCGGGCGTCTCCGTAAAGGCGGCCACGCAGCGTCTCATCCAGATCTACGATCGACGGGGCGCCGGAACCGACAGAAGCGCGATGCCGAGCATGAGCACCAAGAGCGGTAGAAGCTTTCCTGCATCCACCGGCCGGCTCCCGGTCGATCCTCAGCGTCCTCCCGACACCCTCGGCAAAAGTAACTCGGGAAACGCCTGAGGCGGGATGGCTTCGATCGTGCGGAGAGATTCGCTGTATTCCTCCCAACGCTCTTGTTTGAGCTGTTCGAATCTTTCTTCTTGTTCTTTGAAGCGGGGGTCACGCGTACGCGAGTAAAGGGTCAACAGGTGGAAGTTGGCCTGGTAGTGCTTCGGCTCCAGCTGCAATGCCTTCTCCAGCAGACTCTCCGCCTCCTCAAATCGTTGTTCCCGTATACGAAGCCAGGCCAACTCCGCCAGGGCGCCGACATGCTCCGGATCCAGGCGCAAAACACGTTCGAGATGCCCTTCGGCTTCATCCAAACGATGTTCGAAGCGATCAATAACTCCAAGATAGAAATGGGCCGTCACCTGCGTCTCGACCAGTTTCACCAACTCCTCGAACAGGGTACGGGCCTTGGGATACTCCTTGTTCAAAAAGTAGGCCTCGGCAAGTGCGGCCCGGCCTCCGGGATCCTCCGGACGTTGGTCACAGTACTTGCGAAGGTAAGGGATCCCTTCCCCAGGCTCCTTCCAATGGATCGCAGTGACTCCGTACAGATAGTTCGCGTATGGGTTGTCAGGCTCCAAGTCCAGCGCCTTCTGGAAGGCGTTCAAAGCCTCGACGCTGAGATTCAGTTCGACGCAAGCCAGTCCGAAGAGGAGATGAACGCGCACGTCCTGAGGGCGGAGGTCTCGAGCGTGCG
Organism: Acidobacteriota bacterium; assembly: GCA_033811955.1. GTDB lineage: Bacteria > Acidobacteriota > UBA6911 > RPQK01 > JAPXNP01 > JAPXNP01. The sequence continues at coordinate 7,149 of JAPXNP010000041.1, read as the reverse complement.
CCAGGTAACTGAGCGCCTCCTCAAAATCGCCGTGGCGATAGGCCAACCATGCCGTACGAAGAAGGAGCGAATAAAGATCGGGATGGCGTCGCGCCAAGTTCATCAGAATCAGGCGGGCACCCTCATAGTCCCCCAATTCGTCGTGCAGAAACGCCAAATCCTCCGTCGATTGCACAGAAAGCCTTCCCAGGTGGTTTAAGTGGTCAAAGACCCGCATGACGAATTCATCCCTGCCGGCCTCGCGCAAACGTGGCAAGAGCGGCAAAAGGTCCTCCTCTTCCCAACCTGATGCCGCAATTAGGCGGTCTGCTACGGTACGCTGCCGCGACGAATCCTGCACCAGGCACGACGCCGCCGCCTCAAGCACGACGGCCCGCGGCCGGCTCGCGGCATCCGACGGAAGCTCTGATAAGAGCTTCAGCGTCTGCTGTGGGTCACCCAGGAGATATGCGACGAAGGCTCCTTGATACAGGGCCTCGAGATCCCGAGGAGCCAGCAGCCGAGCCGCCGCATACGCCGACTGAGCCTTCTTCAAGGCCGAGGGATCCGACCCGGCCTGTTCAAGATAGAGGGCTCCCAGGTTGAGGTAAGCGTCGAGATACTCCGCGTCCAGATCAACCGCCCGACGAAAATGGGTTTCGGCTTGGGAATACTCGCCCGCCTCAGCGTAAGCGGCTCCAAGAAAGTTATGAACCCGCGGATCACTCGGGTAGACGAACTCCAACCCGCGTAGCCGCGAGATGCGTTCTTCGACGGTTAGGTCGCCCCACTTTTCCAGTATGAGCGCCAACTCCGTCGTAGGGTCCCGTTCTCCCTGGACCCCTTGACTCGTCGGTGCGGCAAACACCATCAAGGTTCCAGAGAACAGCCAGGCCGCATGCACCCAACTCAGCGGTAAACGCATCTCGCAAGTTTGCCCTCGCCGCCGAGGGTTCGTAGAACTTCTCCCGGCGTCACGAACTCCAGATCCTCAGAAAAGGCACAGCACGAGCAATTAAATATAATAGGACGTAACGTGAGCTTGGCGCGAGAGACGCTCCCGGCGCCGGGCATGAGATCCATCCCGGGACCGGTGCGAAGAAGCGGTTCCAGCCGGAAGTCGAAACCTTGCACGCACCTTGTGACAGGTTTCATCCCTGTGATAGGTGTCATTTATTGTCTAAACCTTTTTACCGCACTCTCGCCGACGCTTTCCGCTCGGCCTTTGCCCGTTTCCCCGGCCAAGGAAACGGAGACAACACGTCTCCCCTCGGCAGCGTCGCTGCGGCACTTCGAAGCCCTGGAGCAACTTCCTAAGGGGACTGCAAAGGCGATTAGATCGGACTTGGCGGCCGGCGATTACAGCACCGCGGCCGAACGCCTCGCCATGTATTTAGAGGAGGCTCCGCAACCGTCCTACGAGCTGCTGTCTTTTCTTGGATCCCTATTCTTTCTTGAGAAACGTTACCTCAACGCGGCAGTGGCCTTCAAACGGGCAGACGCAGTTCATCCCTTGGAACCGTCGGATCGATTCACCTTGGCGATGGCCTATGTACTCTTAGGAAGGAACGACTGGGCTCGTCCTGAGCTGGAAAGACTGTCTTCGGATGATCCGGGGAATCCTCTCTACAGCTATTGGTTGGCCCGACTGGACTTTGACGAGCGCCGCTACTTGGACGCCCTACAACGGTTGGAAGCGCTGGTCGAAAGGGTTCCGTCCTTCGTCCGGGCGGTGGACCGTCTGGCTCTTTGTTATCAGTTTCTCGGACGGTATCCGGAAGCGGAAAGGTGGTTCCGTCGGGCCATCGAGCAAAGTTCCCAGCAGGAGGCTCCTTGGGAAGGGCCGTACATCAATCTGGCTACGATGTTGCTGGAACAGGAACGTTCCTCGGAAGCCGTTGCGCTGCTTCAAGAAGCGGTCCGCATTGCCCCTTCGAGTCCGGAGGCACACTATCGCTTGGGCTTGGCGTTCGAGAAAGAGCACCAGTGGAAGGAAGCCGTGGCCGAGATGCGCAAGGTGGTTCAGCTCGATCCCAACCACGTTCAGGCTTGGTGGGCTCTGGTCAGGATCTTACGGCGGGCGGGTGATGAACCCGGTGCCCGGGAGGCCCTCCGTGGTTTCCAACAGGCACAAAAGAACAGTCAGTGAAGCCTGCCTGCCCTCGGGAATACGTCCCGCGCGGTAAACGGCCGGTGACGTCAGGAGAACGTGTCGAATTCTTCTTCACCGCAGTTGCAACCGTTCCCCCTCCACGCAAACTTCCTGCGACTCAGCTGCCGGAAGCGACGCTCACGGGTAAGACGACCAGCGGTTCGTCGACGCGGAAAGACTCCGCCGCCGATGCGCGCTCACCTCTGACGGCGTCTTCGACTTCGACAAGAAGTTCGTACTCGCCGGGATCCATTTGGGCCGGAGAAAAGATCCGGGTCACCACCACCCGCTGAACCGAGATGAACCGGATCGATTCACCGCGGTCATCCTCCACCCGGGCCACTTCACGGCCGTCTTGTCGCAACGAGAATGTCAGCTTCAAATTCGGTTCGAGAGTCGCTTCATCCACGCCCACGTTGTACAACTGCAGGTAAGCCGCCATCAGCCGATTTCGCGGGAAGCGACGATCGGGTCTGGGGCGCACCTTGAGATTCCCCAGAACAAACATCTCGTCGGCCTGATCCTCGGCGACCGGTGCCAGAGTATCCGCCAGGATCAGTGAACTCAGCTCCAGCTTTTCGGTCCCAAATGTCGGTACGGTGAGGCCATGCTCTACCAGGCCCGTTTTGCCGCCGGCCTCGTCCTTTAGCACTAGAGAGACCTTGTAGCGATTCCCCTGTTCTAGAACAAGCAACTTTTGGTAAAGAAAGCTCTCGGGAAGACTTGTCGGCAAGCCCGTAGGAGATGCGGTCACCAGGAACTCATCCTCGAACTCTTTGACCACGAGTCCGCCGAGCGTGGTAACGATCCCATAGAGAGCGAGCTCCGCCCGCCGTTCACCTTGCTTCTCCACGAACGTCAGTTCCTTTCCGGGGATACGCAGCGTTACAGGAACGATCGCTTGATCCGGGTTAAGTCGGAAGTAATGGGAGAACGCTTCAAACGGGAGCTCGGAAAAATGAATCTTTACCTCGACAACTCGTTTTAGGTCGGTGAATCGGAGCGAGGGCGGCCGCATAATACCCGCGTACCGTTGTAACCGGACGAAGGGTTCATCCTGGTAACGCTGAGCAAGTAACGGATAATATTCGCCGGATCCGTTCAGAATAAACCGGTCGCTCTTGCGGGCGAGTCCGCGTTCCTCCGCCAGGGTAAGCCCAATGCCCGGCACATGTGCAAAAGCGTCCTTCTCCCAGCGATCATTCGCCAATTTGAAGTCACCCGTCAAGGTGGCATCGACGAACTCAAGCTCAATGTCGTCGCCCAGGCCGTCGATGTGACGATAGCGCCACACCTGATAAGGGAAGGTCGCCGTGGTTCCTCCGCCTTCGTAGATCGGGCGGACGTAAGGCCCCCCAAACGATTCCTCAATGGAGTCCGGAGGACCGTGGATAATGTAAACTCGTCCCCGATCTGTCCGCCATCCGGGCAACCCGCTGGCGAAGTGCTCGTTGGCGTAGGCGATTCGCCGATAGTGCTCCTCCTTGAATTCGTTAATCGCCGTTTGCGGGTCGGGATCCCGCCGCCGCCAAAACTGCTCGATGAAGCTCTCCCGCTCCTCATCGGTGCTCAGAGAGAGAAAAACTTCCCGTTCTTCGTCCGTGATGATGTAAAAGACGTCCTCACTCAGCCACTTGACATAGTAATCGGTCGCCTCCTCCCCACCCATTTGTCCAGGCTGCGCAACAACACGCGGGACCTGAGCGGACAAAAAGAGCACGCCGACAAACGCACAGGCCACCGCCTGACGCGGGGTAACACAAGCTTTACGGAACAAGCCGGATCGCGGCCAGAACCCATGGCGCATAGCGTCTATCATTTTATACTCAGGCTAAGGGGACGCAGGCGGCATTTCAAGCTCATCGCGGAGACCTGCAATCCTGCGTCGGCATCGAACGTCGAAGCACGAAAGTTACGAGCCGAAGGCCGAACGTCACGGTCGTCTTGGTCGAATCGTCGAACCGGAATCTCGTGCACGAGCGTAGAATCAGGATGTCACTCTCCCGCCGCCTTCCTAAACCCTCTCTGCCCGGAGCTCCAGTGCCATATCGTCGGCTTTCGCGATTAAGGCGCGTGCAACTGAACGGTTTAGGTAATCCTTCGACAAGCGAGTTATAGTATGCCGTCGCGGCGTCAAGGGCGGCGGCCCCCCGTCCGCGGCCTCCGGGAAGCCGACCGACCGAGTGCCGGGATCGAATCCAGGTCGGTTCAGACGGCGGAACCTGCGGATTTTGGTTTCTCTGGAGGTCAGTTTGCACATCCGGTCAGGGCGAAAGCGGCCTGACCGTCCGGGGCCTGGAATCAGGTTTCGGCGGGTTCCCCAGGATCTTAACGAACAGCCATGCAACCAAGTGGAAACTGGAAACTGGGACTGACGTATTCGCTGCTGACGGCTCTCTTGTGGGGTGTGCTGCCGCTTGCTTTAACCGCACTCCTGAAACGATTGGATCCGTATACCATTACCTGGGCCCGCTTCTTGGTCGCCGCAATCCTTTTAGGTCTTTTCCTGCGGCGACAACGCCGACTTCCAAAGCCTCAAACGCTGGGCCAAGGAACCCTCTGGCTGCTGCTCGCGACCAGCCTGGCTCTGGTGGGAAATTACGTTCTTTACCTGATCGGTCTGGACCTGACGAACCCTGAAAGTGCGCAACTGCTAAACCAGGTTTCCTCCGTTTTTCTCCTGCTGGGTGGGGTGTGGGTCTTCCAAGAGAACCTTCGAGCGGTGCAATGGTGGGGTGTCGTCGTTTTCCTGGGCGGTCTTATCCTTTTTTTCCATCGTCGCCTCGAGACGTTTTTTCAATCGGATCCCAACTACTACATCGGCTTGTTGATCCTCGTCGCGGCGTCTCTGTCCTGGGCCCTATACGGGATGGGTCAGAAACGCCTGCTCGACTGGTGGCGCTCGGATCAAATCCTGGTTTGCGTCTATGTAATCGCGGCTGTGGTCCTTGCTCCCTTCAGCCACGTTTCACATCTCGTCGGTCTTGACACGGGGCAGTGGGGCTTGCTGTTGTTCGCGGCTCTCAACACTCTCATTGCATACGGCGCCTTTGCCGAAGCTCTGGCCCATTGGGAAGCCAGCCGGGTCAGTGCGGTCTTGGCCGTTACCCCTTTGTTCACCTTCTTGTCCGTTCGTGTCGCCGAATACTGGAAGCCCGGCTATTTCCCACGAGAAGAGCTGGATCTCCTGAGCGTTGTGGGAGCCTTCGCCGTGGTGGCCGGATCGATCCTTACCGCTCTCGCCCGCCGCAGGATCGAACCGGTTTCGCCTCCCGAGTGACGTCTCCCGGTTTTCCCTTCGCATCGCCGGGGGCGGTTCCGGCGAACTTCGCGAAGTTCATCCGAAGACGTCCGGATTCGGGGGCCGGCGCGGTGCGGATCCCTCCTCCGCGTCGTCCGCAGCCGCTCGGGCAAGATGGTCTTCCAAAGCGGAGCGGATTGTCTTGTAGTGCTCCTCTTCCTCGGCAGCAAACTGGAGAAAAATGTCCCGGCCGTGGGTGTCACTGAAACGATCCGCATAGTCGATGAAAAACTCGGCTGCATCCTTCTCCATGGCCATGGCTAGTCGAAGGGCCTCCTCTTCCGTCATGTCGGGACGAAGCCGCCGGCTGATCTGTTCGCGAGAAGGGAAGATCCGCTTCAAAGCCTCGAAATCGAAGTGCAAAAACACCGGAGCGTCCAAGACCCTGGGTTCCCGCTCCACGAGATGATTCCACGCCTCCGTCAATCGACTCAGATGGCTCTCCTCATCCCTCAGCATCCGCCGGAACGTCTCTTTCGTGGAACGATCGGCTGAGATCTCAGACGCCGTAGTGTAGAAGTGCACACCTCTTCTCTCCGTCTCAAGAGCGATCCGGAGAGCGTCCCGGGCGAAGACCAGATCCACGTCCACCGATGATACCGACTCATCCGTTTTGTTCCGACAGGCAGCGCAAATTCCGAAGATCTGAAATCGCGTTCGAACAGCCTCGAAGTCATACCGGGCGACAATCTTCCTGTGTAGACTCTCCAACTCAGGACTGAAAAACTCAATGGTGCGATTGCATTGCACGCAGATGATGTGGTGGTGCTGGGGGTGCCGGTAGTAATGCTCGAAGCGAGCCCGCCCGTCCGCCAGGTCCGTCTCCCGTGCCAGTCCACACTCGGTCAGGGCCTTAAGGGTACGGAAGACCGTGGCGTATCCGATGCGCGAATCCACCTTTTTGACCAGATCGTACAGCTCCTCGGTACTGAGGTGACCTTCGCTGGACAGGAACGTCCGCACAATCGTTTCCCGCTGCCGGGTCATGCGGAGACCGTTTTCCCGCAAGTAGGAAGCAAAAATGGCTACTTGTTCGCCAAGTTCGTCCGGCACTTTAGACCTATTATATGTTGCCCGTTGGAATGACCAAGCTTGGACCGGCGGACGAAACGCCACCTGCCGGCACCTTCGTCGCAAGCCGCGGTGCTGTTAAGATTCTCGCCGGAGGCGAGTCATGGAGTTCTTAGAACGTTGGTTCCGGATCCGAGAAAGTGATTCCACCGTGCGCCGGGAGGTTCTGGGCGGACTGACGACCTTCATGACTATGGCCTACATTATCTTTGTGCAGCCGCTGGTCCTGGGGGCGGCCGGAATGGATGCGGGTGCCGTCATGACCGCCACCTGCGTGGCCGGCGCCTTGGCTTGCTTCGTCATGGCCTGGTTGGCGAATTACCCCATCGCGTTGGCGCCCGGTATGGGAACCAACGTGTTCTTCGCCTATACCGTGGTCACATTGATGGGATTCAGTTGGCAGCAGGCTTTGGGGGCTACGTTCTTCTCGGGCTGCCTATTCTTACTTCTCTCCTTGGTAGGAGTCCGCGAGGCCGTCATTCAGGCGATCCCGGCCAATCTGCGTAGCGCCATCGCCGTGGGTATCGGACTGCTTATCGCCGTTGTGGGGATGGAGTGGAGCGGCCTGGTGGTGGATCATCCCGCCACCCTGGTCGCGTTGGGTGATTTGGGGCATCCCGCCACGCTGCTTTCTCTCCTCGGATTG
>JAPXNP010000040.1:0-10506 GCA_033811955.1 Acidobacteriota bacterium | reverse complement strand
TTCGTGATCCTCATGCTGCCGGGAGGTTTGCCCGGCCTCATACCCTATCTCATCCTATGGATCGTGATCCCCAAGGCCCGCTGAAGATCTCTCACACAAGGGTGGTTCGCGCCGTCAGCATCATTGCTGGTCGGCGGTCTGCTTTACGTTCGCGAAAGACCGGCACACGTGACGACAAGGTAGCCTTCGAACCCAGGCAAACGCCGGCGGCTCCAAGCGCCTATTCTCGACGGCGCGCCACCACTCACCTTCGACGGCTGCCTCGTCCCCCCTCTGTAAACCCTCCGCCCAAGGTCGATCAGGCGAACTGTTGAAGGTACCGAATGCTCTCTCTCAGAGAGTCCAAAGGATTCCCGGGGCACTGATCCTGTTCTACGAAGTAGTGCTCGACGCCCACCGCCTTCGCGGTGTCCAGGATACCTTTAAAGTCCAGCATGCCTCTGCCCACTTCCCGAAAGGCGTCACCCGGCACTTCCCGCTCATTCACGGTTTGCGAAACGCCGGGAGCTCGATCCTTCAGGTGGAGAATGCGTACGCGCGGACCCCAGGATCGGATAAGGGTCGTCGGATCTTCCCCCGCCACGCTGGCCCAGAACACATCAAGTTCCAGACCGACTTCCGGTGCAAGTTCCTTCACAAGCACATCGATCGGACGCGTCATCCCCACAGGACCGAACTCGAAAGCGTGGTTGTGGTAACCGAGGCGAATTCCGGCTTTCAAACACGCCGTCGAAGCCTGGTTCATTTGCTCGACAAACCTCTTATAACCGTCGATCCCGGCCTCGCGGGGAGCCCGATAGGACGACACTACCATGTACCTCAATCCCACGGAAGCCGCTTGATCCACGGCCGCCTCCCAATCCTTCGGAAAGTAGGGATCCTTGAGCTGCTCTTGGTTCGCTCGCCAATCCCCCGTCACAAGCTCTGCTTCGTAGTGACCTGAAGTAGCGTTAAGAGGCAGAGTCTTCAAGTGTGGCACGACTTGACTCATCCCGCTCCGCACGAGCTCGACCTCCCGGTAGCCCATGTCGGCGATGGCCCTCAGGACTCCGGCGGGATCCCGCCGCAAGACGCCCCTCACCGTGTACAGCTGGACACCCCAAGCTCTCCCCTGCGCAAAGGTATAGCGCACAGAAGCGACTCCCAGTGCGGAGGTTTTCAAAAACGTTCGCCGATTCCATTTCGGTTGCCTCATCTGTTTGTCCTCCCGACTCGTCCGGATTCCCGTGTCGGTTCTATGGATCCTTCCTCAGTTTCGGTACAGAGACGAACAAAATCAAGCTCCTCTTCGGGGTCGGCCTCTCCAAAGAATTCCCTACCCTTTGATCCTGAAGAACAAGACAGTGGAAGCACTCAGACTTCATGCGAAACTCACCCGTATTCCGACTTCCCCACCATGCAGGCATATAATCGCGAGCGTCATGCTCGACCGAAGGTCCGAAGCACTCAGTGATACCGAATACCTTTACGCCGCGGAAGTGGAGGAAATTCCCAACTCCGACGCTCTCATCGTGGACGTCGAAGGGCGTCAAGTGGCTCTCTTCCAACTGGAGGACGGTATTTTCGCTCTGGAGAACTTCTGTCCTCATCGGGGAGGGCCCATCGGGGAAGGTCTGGTCAGCGACGGGCGAGTGACCTGCCCCTGGCATGAGTGGACGTTTGAGATCCGGACCGGCGTCTGCACCTTCAATCCTTCGGCCGTCGTCCGACGCTTCCCGGTGACCGTCCGGAATGGACGAGTGTTCGTTGCAAGAACCCCCGAGCAATCGGGTGAACAGTGATTGTGCTATCGCCTTGCGCATCCTGGTTGCTCTCTCCGTCGTGCCGGGACATTACCGACTTGATTCCGTTCCGTATGATGCCTCCCGTTCTCGAGCAAGGCGGTTGCAGCGCGGCCACCGGCGGAAGCTTGATGCCGACAAGCCGATGAAGCAATGCGTGATGGGAAATTCCCGTGGAGCTTGGATCCTTGAGAGGATTCTGCCGAAGCCACGACGGTGAACTTCCTGTGAACGGAGGCAGCCCTTTGCCCGATATGCTATAGAAGGGCGGGCCGACGCGGGCATATTGATTCACGCGAACGGTTTCCCATAGACTTACTCAAGTGGATCGGACCGAGCGTCTCCTCGATCTCATCACCTACTTACTGAACGCGCGCGAGCCGGTTTCCTGGAGAGCGATTCGTAGTCAATTCCCGGAAGACTATGAGCAAGGCATCGAGGAGTCCAAGCAGCGCAAGTTCGAACGGGACAAGGCCGAACTTGTCTCCCTGGGTATTCCTATCGATTACCAACCGGCCTCGGAAGGAAAGTCCGAAGGATATGTCATCCGTAAGGAGAAGCTTTTCCTACCGGAGGTTCGGTTTTCACCGCGGGAGTGCTCCCTTCTAATGCTGGCCGCCGAAGCGGTGCTGCATGAAGCGGCCTTTCCGTATCGCGATCAATTGGAGTCGGCACTTCACAAGATCCTCAGCCTGCAACCGACCTTGACGGCACCACCGGACGGCGTAGCCATCCGGTGCACCCCCGCCACGGCATCGCCGGATCCCGACATGGTGCGCAAGATCCGGGACGCCCTCGAGCGCCGAAAGACACTCACGCTTCGTTATCATGCCTTCTCAACCGGTAAGACGACGCAGCGGAAAGTCAACCCTTACGGCTTGGTATTTCGGCGGGGAAAGTGGACTCTCGTGGGGTGGGACCACATGCGCAAGGATATACGACAGTTTGTACTGAACCGCATCGCGCGCTTGGAAGTAAATCCCAGGCGTCCGGGAAGCCCCGACTACGAGGTGCCGTCGGACTTCTGTTTGCATGTGTACAGCCAACAGCAACCGTGGCACCTGGAGTGCCATGAGCCTGAGGATGTGGTACTCGAAATTGCACCTCACCGTCAGAATGAGCTGCTACCGCAGCTACTCGGAGCGGAGGAATTGGGGGGCCGGCGCTTCCGTATCACTGTGACGAATCGGGCGGCACTCATGGCTTGGATACTGGAGCAAAAAACCGACGTCCGGGTGGTTTCGCCCGAGTCGATCCGGAAAGATCTGATCCAATTGCTTCGGAAGCTCGCATGAGCGTTGCCGATCATATCAACCGAATTTTCTTTATTCTGAGTTACGTATCTCAGCATCAGGGGATCCGTGTCTCGCAACTGGCGAACGCGGTCGGCCTAAATGCCGAGCAACTCATTCGGGAGCTGGAGTTCATCTCGTTGATCGGCAAACCACCCTTTAAGCCTGACGACTACGTCGACATTTACGTTGAAAATGACCGGGTTTTCGTGGAGTTCGACCAGAGTTTGAATCGCCCGCTACGGCTGATCCGTTCCGAAGCGGTCGCCCTGCTGCTGTCGCTGGAACTACTCGATCCGGAGCTCGATCCGGAGGGGGTGGATTCGCTGCGGCGAAAAATCCAGGACGCCGTCGAGCACTCCGTGGATGCGGAAATCTCATCGGCCGACAGGGTCCTCCTCGAGAGGCCCCCGCGTCCGGTTTCAGAGCACTTTCGGCTCATCCGCGAAGCCATTGAGGAAAAGCGGAAGATCGAAATCACTTATTTTAGTCTTAACCGAAATCGTACGTCCCGCCGAGTGGTCCGTCCCTACCACTTGATGAAACGATTGGGGGCCTGGTACCTGACGGGGTACTGTGAGCGCCGCAAGGATCTAAGGACGTTCAAGTTCGAACGGATTCTTTCGGTACGCAAAATGCGCAGCCGGTTCGAACCCCCGTCGGATTTGGATTTAGATCGCTTTCCCACCGATTTCCGCCAACCGATGGGCGAGTACGAGGTCCAGATTCAATTTGATCGTAGACTGGCCCCCTGGCTGACGGAACGATGGGGAGAAGATGCATCGGAAAATGCGATGGGTGTTCTCCTGACCCTTTCAAACACCTCGCTTGAATTTGCCTCTCGCCTGGTGCTGAGTCACCTCCCTTATGCGGAACCGATCGCACCTCCTGAATTCGTGGAGAAGGTCCGAGAGGATGTTCGCGAGTTGCTGCAGCACCATGGCGTAGAATCTGAGCCATGAAGGCTACTCGGGCATCGGTTTTCGCCGTTTTGGCCGTATGGCTTTTCGGGGCTGCGACTTTCTCCTACGGTCAGGTACCCGGAAACCAGTCCGCCTTCACTGAAACCGAGCAGTGCGACTCCCTAGCTGAGCCGTGCGAACCTTCATCGGAGAAGGATTCCGAAGTTTCGTTCTTCCCGCAGTTACTGCAAGATCAGGAAAAGATTTGGGGCGCTCCTTGGAAGAAGGACACATGGCAGGATCCCGCCACATACTGGGCGTTAGGACTGGCCGCCGGGTCTTTCGCCCTCGACGGGCGACCTTCGAGACGGCTGCGGGAGAACTGTAACCTCGACGGATTAGATGACGTCTTTGCCGGGCAAGCGGCGGATGTTGCTCTGACGGCCTATCCTTTCGCACTATGGGCCGCAGGCGCCGTTCTCGATCGGCCCGGTTTAACCGACTATGGCCGCACCGCCACGAGGGCCGCCGCCGGGGGCATCACTGTCGCCCTCGGTTTGAAGCTGGCCACTCAGCGGTCCCGCCCCCATAACGGCGACACCTACGCCTTCTGGGAAGGCGGGAATTCCTTTCCTTCCGGACATGCCACGGTAGCATGGGCCATTGCCGCAGCCACCGTCCGTCATTTCGACGAACATCGGTGGGTACCCTGGGTGGCGTATCCTTTGGCCGGGCTGATCTCGTTCACCCGCATCAGTTCGGCCAACCACTACGCTTCGGACGTTGTAGTGGGATCGACTCTTGGTTTCGCCGTCGGATGGCAGATCGGCGGGGATAAGTGAAGCTGCCACCATGAACGACAGTCGAGCACTGAAACTCGAGGATGGGGAGGTTCCTGGTCTAGGACGTTTGAGGGTTCTTCACAACGCGGCTTCGAATACTGCAAGGAAGAAGTCTTGGAGACTTCCTGCGAGGCCGTCGACCTTGGAAGGCCGTACCCGGCCTTCGATACTCGGAATCCCTCAAAGAAGTGGCTGGGGGACAGGGACTCGAACCCCGATACCGTGGTCCAGAGCCACGTGTGTTGCCGTTACACCATCCCCCAACTCAGGCCGAACATTATATAGCAAAGGAAGGCGTTCCCTCTTCCCGCGTCAGCAACTACGACCCTGGCGCAACCCCCGCGACTTGGAGGCGCGCAACGGCCGCCTCCCAACGCTCCATCACTTCCGTGTAATTCAGCTCACTCGAGTGGGAATGTAAAGCCGCCTCCGCCTCGGATCTGGCCGCCATAGCCGCTTCCACGTCCACCTCATCCGGAAACTCAGCCTCCTCCACCAGAACCGACACCCTATCCGGCAAGACCTCCACGAAGCCCCACCCCGAGTAAAGGACGGTTCGAACTCCGTCTTCGACAAAGCTGACCAGCCCGGGTTTCAGCTCCGAAAGCAGGGGAGCATGCCCGGGGAGAATTCCCAGGTAACCCTCTCGACCCGGGACCGTCACTTCCTGCACGGCTCCGGCGAACACCTGCCGAGTGGGTGCCACAATCTCAAGATCCAGCTTCTCCGGAAGTATTTCGGCCATATTGTCACGCCTGCAGTTGCTTGGCCTTCTCCAAGACCTCGTCGATACCCCCTACCATGTAGAAGGCCTGTTCGGGAATCTCGTCATGCTTGCCGTCGCAAATCTCCCGGAACCCACGAATGGTGTCCTCGATCGGAACGTACTTTCCGGGTATCCCCGTGAATTGCTCGGCCACGAAGAAGGGCTGCGACAGAAACCGTTGGATCTTCCGCGCCCGCGACACGATCAATCTATCTTCCTCCGACAGTTCATCGATTCCCAAAATCGCGATGATGTCCTGCAAGTCCTTGTAACGTTGCAGGATGTTCTGCACCGTCCGAGCCACGCCATAGTGTTCTTCCCCAATGACGCGGGGATCCAGGATGCGGCTGGTGGAAGCCAGAGGATCCACCGCCGGGTAGATACCCATTTCCGCGATGGACCTTTCCAGGTTGGTGGTGGCGTCCAAGTGTGCAAACGTCGTGGCTGGAGCAGGGTCAGTGTAGTCGTCGGCCGGGACATAAATAGCCTGAATCGACGTAATCGAACCCTTCTTGGTACTGGTGATACGTTCCTGGAGCTCGCCCATTTCGGTGGCCAGGTTCGGCTGATAACCCACGGCTGACGGCATCCGGCCCAGCAGTGCCGAGACCTCGGAGCCCGCCTGGGTAAAGCGAAAGATGTTGTCGATGAACAGCAAGACATCCTGGCCTTCGTCATCCCGGAAGTACTCGGCAACGGTCAGACCGGTGAGCCCCACCCGCAAGCGGGCTCCCGGGGGCTCCGTCATCTGCCCGTAGATTAGAGCCGCTTTGTCGATAACGCCCGATTCTCTCATCTCCAGCCAAAGGTCGTTTCCCTCACGGGTTCGCTCGCCGACACCGGCGAACACCGAGAACCCCCCGTGTTGCGTCGCGATCCGGTTGATCAGCTCCATGATGATGACGGTCTTGCCGACACCCGCACCTCCGAACAATCCGATCTTGCCGCCCTTTGCGAACGGCTCGATCAGATCGATTACCTTGATGCCCGTTTCAAGCATTTCCGCTTCGGTACTTTGGTCTTCCAGAGAAGGGGCCGGACGGTGAATGGGATACCGTTTCTTGGCGGGAATCGGTCCCATGTTGTCCACCGGTTCCCCCAGCACGTTCATGACCCGGCCTAAAGTTTCGCGTCCCACCGGCACCGTGATCGGTTCGCCTGTGTCCACCGCCTTCATGCCACGCACCATCCCGTCGGTGGGTTGCATGGCCACACACTTCACAACTCCGTCTCCCAGGTGCTGAGCTACCTCGACGACCACGTCTATCGGGACCGGAGTATCCATCCCCTCCGAAGTCACGTGCACAGCGTTATAGATGTTGGGCACATGGCCGCTCTCGAACGAAACATCCACAACCGGGCCCATCACCTGGACGACCTTTCCCACCGTTTGCTGCATCTCACTCACTCCTAGCTTCTTGAAGAGCGTTCGCGCCGCTGACAATTTCGATGATTTCCGTCGTAATCGATGTCTGTCGCAAGCGATTAATCTTCAGTGTCAGTTGATCGATCATCTCGGCTGCATTCCGCGTCGCCGAATCCATCGCCGTCATACGGGCTCCGTTCTCGGCCGCCTCCGACTCCAACATGGCACGATACAGTTGCGTCTGCACGTGACGGGGCAACAGACGGTCGAAAAGGAGAGCCGGAGGCTGCTCGTAGATGTAGTCCACGGGGGTTACCCCCTCGGGCAACTCCAATCGCCGGATGGGCAGTAAGGGCTCCAAAACGATACGCTGGGAAATGACCGACTTGAACTCGTTATAGACAACGTAGACGGCGTCAAGCTCACTCTTCGTGTAATGCTCGATGACCGCATCGGCCAGCTCCTTGGCATATTCGTACCCGACCCGACTCATGATGTTCAGATATTGATGGCGGATCGGCCAACGACGATGGCGAAACCATTCATAGCCTTTGCGCCCCACCAAAGCCAAACTCAAGGTCCGATTCGCCGCGTCACTCTCGATGAATCGAACCGCCGACTTGATCAAGTTGGCGTTGAACGCACCGCAAAGCCCCTTGTCGGCGGTGATGACGATAAGCATCACCCGCTCACCCTCCCGCACTCGCAGTAACGGATGGCTGGAGGGATCCACCCTGGTAGCCAACGAATTGAGAACCGCCAGCATACGATTGGCGTACGGTCTGGCCGCCAAGATCCGCTCCTGTGCACGCCGCAAGCGTGAAGCCGAGACAAACTTCATCGCCCGCGTAATCTGCTGGATGTTCCTGACGGAGCGCACTCGGCGCCGCAGATCGATCAGGTTTCCGCTCGGCATATGTTCTCCCCGGCCACGAGGCTCACGATGCCGCGGCCGTCATCTGTTCCCGGAACCTTTCCTTGAATTCCTGAATGGTCGACGTCAACTTGTCCCGAAGGGTGTCCGTCAGCTCTTTCTGCTCTCGAATCCCCTGGAGCAGATCGGAATGGGACGTCTGCAAATAGTCATAGAGACCCGCTTCGAATGAAGCGATCTCCTTGATCTCGAGATCGTCCAGCAAGCCGTTGGTACCTGCGAAAATAATGACAATTTGGTTCTCTACCGGCAGTGGCTGATACTGCGGCTGCTTCAACACTTCCGTTAACCGCGCGCCGCGGGCCAGCTGCCGCTGGGTAGCCTTATCCAAATCCGCTCCGAACTGAGCGAAAGCGGCAAGTTCTCGGTACTGAGCAAGGTCGAGTCGAAGTCGTCCGGCCACCTGTTTCATGGCCTTGATCTGGGCCGATCCACCGACCCGGCTGACCGAGTTCCCGACGTTGATGGCAGGCCGGACACCGGAGTAAAACAAATCCGTTTCCAGAAAGATCTGACCGTCGGTAATAGAAATCACATTCGTCGGAATATAAGCCGAAATGTCTCCCGCCTGGGTTTCAATGACCGGCAGCGCCGTTAGACTTCCGGCGCCTTTCTCGTCACTCAATTTGGCCGCCCGCTCCAACAAACGGCTGTGGAGGTAAAACACGTCGCCCGGAAACGCCTCGCGCCCGGGCGGACGACGCAGCAAAAGCGAGATCTCACGATAGGCCGCAGCATGTTTGGACAGATCGTCGTAAATAATCAAAGCGTGTTGACGTCTATCGCGAAAGTACTCGCCCATCGCACAGCCGGAATACGGCGCCAGGTACTGCATCGTGGCAGGATCGGAGGAAGTCGCGGAAACTACGATGGACTTATCCATCACTCCGAACTCTTCCAACGTCTTGATGACCCGCGCCACCGTCGATCGCTTCTGACCGACGGCCACGTAAATACAGTAGACGTCGGTATCCCTTTGGTTGATGATCGTGTCGATGGCGATGGCACTCTTGCCTGTCTGCCGGTCTCCGATGATCAACTCGCGCTGACCTCGACCGATCGGAATCATCGAATCGATAGCTTTCAAACCGGTCTGAAGCGGTTCCCGAACCGGCTGTCTTTCCACGACACCCGGAGCAAGACGCTCGACCGGCAGGAACTCCTCGGCTTCGATCGGTCCCTTGTCGTCCAGGGGCTGTCCCAGAGCGTCCACCACCCGACCCAGCAAGGAAGGTCCTACCGGGACCTGCAGAATTCGCCGGGTCCGTTTCACCAGGTCACCTTCGCGGACGGCGTGGATATCTCCGAAGAGAATGGCCCCGACGGAGTCTTCTTCCAGGTTCATGGCTACGCCGTAGACGTTGTGGGGAAACTCCAGCAATTCCAGGGCCATCGCCCGATCCAGGCCGTGGACGCGAGCAATTCCGTCTCCTGCGGAGATGACCGTTCCGATCTCGCTGACGTCGACACCGCCCTGGTAGTCCTTGATTTGTTCTTTAATGATTCGAGTAATCTCGTCCGCCTTAATCGCCATCGGTCTGTCTCACCTCTTCGTCTTTCCGTCAGATCCCGGTCTATTATGAAGCGATCAGTTTCTTTCGGATCTGGTTCAGGGCCGCGCGGATCGAGCCGTCGAACACGGTCGAGCCCACCTGAATGACAACTCCGCCGATAAGCGCCTCGTCGACCTTCAGTTGCAAGCGGATCTCACCTTGCAAAATACGCTGAAGCGCCACCCGAAGTTCTTCCTCGCCGGCAGGCTCCAAGGGCTGAGCCACACTCGCCTCGACTCGCAAAATCCCGGCTCGGTCATCCAGAAACCACTGATAGGCTTCGAGCACTTCACTCAGCCGGCCGATTCGATTCCGCTCGACCAAAAGGAGCAGAAAATTCCTGGTCAGAGGGCTTACCTTCAGTAGCTCGCACACCTTCTCAATGATCCCTTGCTTCACCTTAAGCGGATAGGCCGGGGTCACTAAGCTGCCGCGAAGATCCGCTAATTCCTCCATCAGGCCCGCAAAGGACCGCAACTCCTCAAAGATTTCCTTCTCCCGCCCTACTTCAGCCGCCACTTCACCCAACGCCTGAGCGTATTTTCTGATAGCCACAGTGATCACGAGACGCGCCCTCCTCCTCTCAGGTCCTCCAGGCGCTGCAACGTCGAGGTCAGAATCCGCCTGTGCAAGGAAGGATCCAGGCGCCGCCGAATTTCGGCTTCCGCCAGCTCAACGGCCAGATCGGCGGCGTATCTACACAACTCTTGTCGAGCCGAGCGCACCAGTCCTGAAGCCTCCCGCTCCGCCATTTCCAGAAGGCGTTTCGCTTCTTCTTCAGCCCGAGCAAGAATCCGTTCGCGTTCTCTTTCCGCCTCTTCTTCAGCGCGGCGTCGAATTTCCGCCAGTTCCTCCTCCAACCTGGCCACTCTCTCCTCCGCCTCAGCCAGTTTGCGAAGGGCCTCCTCCCTCTGGCACCGGGCTTCCTCCAGTTCCCGAGCTATCGTCGTCCTGCGCCCGGAGAAGAAGCGAGCCAACGGTTCCCAGGAAATGTAAATCAAGAATCCGACAAGGACTAGGAGATTGAACCATCGCCCAACCGTCTCCCACCATCCCCACGACGACTGCTC
>JAPXNP010000039.1:0-10766 GCA_033811955.1 Acidobacteriota bacterium | reverse complement strand
GTTGGAGGAAATCGCCGCGCTGGCGGAGAGCGGCGAAGACGGACTTCAGTTGGCTCGAGACATTTACCGCACCGCGTATGTCGAGCGCGATACGCTCGTTGCACCCTACGCGGAAGTCGTCGCCGTTGACTGCGCTCGGCTGCCGACACCGGAAGTGGTGCAGGCCTGGACGGGTCCCGAACTGGCGGCGGCCCTCCGTCACGTCCCCGAAGACCCCCGTTTCAACCCGGACTTCCGCCAGCTGGTGCACGTGGCCTATCCGGTGGCGGCACGTTTCGGCCGGCGTTTTCTCGACGCCTTGGAGACCAACCAAGCGCAGATCGGTCCCCGGGTGACGGAGAACCTGTACGAGCGTCATTTGCGCCCTCTGTTTGGAGAATAGATTCCACTCGGCGGCGAGTGTCTCCCAGCCGAGGATGTGGCACCGATCGGTCAGTGATCGGGAAGGGGTTGCAAAACGGAGGAGTGCAATAGGCATTTCGAATTTGAGACACTAACGCACATGTCGGAAAATGCACTGAACCAGGTGACGGCTCCAACAGGAGCCGAAACCGTTGTTTGGAAACTTTCGGATCTTTTCTCCTCACCTGAGGCCGTGCGGGCTTCTTTGGACGACTGTTCCGAGAAAGCCGCGGCTTTTCGCGCCCGCTACCACGGAGCGGTCGGCGGCCTCGACGATATCGCCTTGGCGGAAGCACTGCAGGAGTTTGAAGCGCTACACGACGCGCTGAATCGAGCCGCGTCGTACGCCTACCTGGATTGGTCCACCCATACCAACGACAGTAAGAAAGGAGCACTGTTCCAGCTGGTCCGCGAACGCTACTCCCGCATCGCCCAGGACGTCCTTTTCTTCGAGCTGGAGCTGATTTCGGTGAGCGGCGAGCGTGTATCGACTTGGCTTCGGTCTCCCTACCTCCGGCGTTACCGGCACTACTTGGAACTTTTGGCGGCGCGTCGTGAGCATGTTCTGAGCGAGGCCGAGGAGCGCATTCTGACCGAAAAGGCCGTTACAGGAGCGGGAGCGTGGGCACGCTATTTCGACGAGCTCGTGGGAAGCATCGAATACGAGGTGGGCGGTGAACGGCTGACCGAACAGCAGGTACTATCCCGTCTCTATGAGACCGATCGTGCACGCCGGCGGGAAGCCGCTCTCGCTTTTACGCAAGGTTTGGAGGGAGAGGTCCGCTCTCTCTCCTACATTTTCAACACGCTGTTGGCGGAGAAGGCTTCCGACGACAGGCTCCGGCGCTATCGGCATTGGCTGGCGGCCCGCAATCTGGCCAACGAGATCTCGGATACGGCGGTTGAGAATTTGGTGACGTCGGTGGTTCGCCGTTTCGACCTGGTGAGCCGCTACTATGACCTGAAACGACGTCTTCTCGGGCTGGAGGAGCTGTACGACTATGACCGGTACGCTCCCGTCGGCCGGGAGGATCGTGCCTATTCCTGGGAGGAAGCCCGCTCGCTGGTCTTGGAAGCGTATGCCGCCTTTAGTCCTCGCATGGCTCAGATTGCAGAGCAGTTCTTTAGCGGTGAGTGGGTCGATGCAGCCGTCCGATTCGGCAAACAATCCGGGGCTTTTGCTCACAGTACGGTGCCCCAGGTTCACCCTTACGTCCTGTTGAACTTCACGGGCAAAGTCCGAGATGTTCAAACACTCGGCCACGAGTTGGGGCATGGCGTGCACCAGTACCTGGCACGTGTGCAGGGTTCGCTACAAGCCGACACGCCGCTGACCATGGCGGAAACGGCCTCGGTCTTCGGAGAGATGCTGGTGTTCGAGCGGCTGTTGCAGGACCGGAAACATCCCCGCCAAAGGCTGGGTATGCTGATGGCCAAGATCGACGACACGATCGCCACCGTATTTCGGCAGGTGGCAATGCATCGTTTTGAAGATCGCATTCACCGGGCGCGGCGGGAGGAAGGGGAACTGCCGGTGGATCGTTTCAACGACCACTGGGTGGCCACCCAGAAAGAGATGTTTGGCGGCAGCCTGACGCTGGGGAGCCATTACCGCATCTGGTGGAGCTACATCCCTCATTTCGTCCATTCACCCGGATATGTTTACGCCTACGCCTTCGGAGAGCTGCTGGTTTTGGCTTTGTACGATCTCTACCGCCGACATCCCGAAGGCTTCGCCGATAGGTACCTGGCTTTGCTGCAAGCGGGCGGCTCGGACTGGCCTCATGAGCTCCTGAAGCCTCTCGGTGTGGATCTACTGGATCCGGGACTGTGGGAGGGCGGCCTCCTCCAGATCGAGCGCCTCATCGCACAGGCAGAGGACTTAGCCGCCACGCCGGGCGTGATCGGAACGTAACCAGAGAGGGGAGCCGAGCACAGCAAGCGACACCCTGTAGAAATGCACCCTATACTCTAGACTCCAGTCTGTCGCGAGGCTGGAAAGGGCGGTCTGAGCAGGCTTCCTCTACGGTTGAGCTTGGAGTCGGCCTGCAGGGCAGCGCGGGGAACGGGACACGCAGCACATCGCGCGGGCGCTGCTGTCCGACCTCTCTGTTAAGCTGGAAGTTCCGGAAAGACATGGGAGTCAGAATTTCTCAGCGAGGTCGTGAAGTCGCGGGACTGCTTTGCCTGGTCGCGTTTGTCATGGCCGGCCTGGCCTTGGCGAGCTTCCACGCTCTGGATCCATCCTTCAACGTCGTCGGCGCACCGGAAGAATACGCCAACGCCATCGGTCGCGTGGGAGCGTATACAGCCGATCTGTTGTTCCAGTCGTTCGGCTTGGCGGCCTACTTGGTGCCCCTACCTCTGGTCGTTTTGGGTGTCAAACTGATTGCCGGTTCTCGGGTGCAGGAGCCGTTTCTCCGAACGCTCGCCTTCCTCGGACTGCTTTCGTCGGCGGCGGCGTTGGCTACCCTTGCGGAACCTC
Source organism: Acidobacteriota bacterium (assembly GCA_033811955.1). Lineage (GTDB taxonomy): Bacteria > Acidobacteriota > UBA6911 > RPQK01 > JAPXNP01 > JAPXNP01. The sequence continues at coordinate 7,879 of JAPXNP010000039.1, read as the reverse complement.
CCGTCGTGGAGCAGCTGGACTTCGCGCCGGGTGGGGCCGTGGGAACCGTCCTGGCGAGTGTGGCGGTGGACTGGCTCAATCAGTTGGGCGCCTATCTCTCTTTAGGGACGCTCCTGCTGATCAGCGTGGTGCTGCTAACCCCCTTTTCGGTGAATCGGACGGCGGTGTGGGCACACCGGCATGTCGCCCCTAGACTTGGTTCGATCAAGGCCGACCGCGCTGATTGGTCGGAGATCCGACCCCTGGCGTCCGCCCGCCGGGAGAGCGAAGAATTGTTTGCGGAACCGATACCCAAAAGCAAGCCGACCCGACCGTCTATTCTCGAGAGGAAGTCTCCTCCCGCAGAAGAAGTCGCAGGAATTTCAATTTCACCACCAAGAACGGAGCCTGCCGGAGAATTCGTTCCGTCCGAGGAACCGGGTGAGCCCGTTCCCTTCCTTCCACCCCCTTTGGACTTTCTTACCGACCCGCCGGCTTGGGAGGAGATCGATGAGCATGAACTTCAGGAACGAGCCCAGTTGCTGCAGGCGAAATGCGCAGAGTTCGGGGTCCTCGGGCAAGTGGAGCAAATTCGGCCCGGACCCGTCGTCACTACGTTCGAATTCAAGCCCGACGCCGGGGTGCGCTACAGTAAGATCCTAAACCTGGACGAGGACCTATGCCTGGCCCTACGCGCCGAATCCATCCGGATCGAGCGGATACCGGGAAAGAATACCGTCGGTATCGAAGTCCCCAACCTCCGGAGACGGGTCATCTACCTCAAGGAGATCCTGTCCTCCAAGGAATTCCGGAAAGCTACCTCTCCTCTCAGTCTGGCCCTTGGCCAGCGGATCAATGGAGAACCCTTCGTTACCGATCTGGGAAAAATGCCTCACCTGCTGATTGCCGGATCTACGGGTTCCGGCAAGAGTGTCGCCTTAAACTGCATGGTTTGTTCCATCCTGTTCAAGAGCAGCCCCGAAGAGGTCCGCTTCATCTTGGTCGATCCGAAGAGGCTCGAACTCGGACTTTACGAGGGAATCCCGCACCTTCTCACACCCATTGTTACCGATCCCAAGCAGGCGGCCAACGCCCTGAACTGGGCGGTTCGAGAGATGGAAGAACGTTACCGGCTGCTGGCCGGACAGGGGGTGCGCAACATCCACCAGTTCAACGCGCTGGCTCGTGACGCCGCCCAGCTGGAAGAAGGGGAGCTTTTCACGCCCCTCCCGAACGTGGTCATCATCGTCGACGAGCTGGCCGATCTCATGATGACGGCGGGGAAGGATGTGGAATTGGCCGTCACCCGATTGGCGCAGATGGCCCGGGCCGTGGGGATTCATCTGATCTTGGCCACTCAACGTCCTTCGGTGGACGTCATCACCGGCCTGATCAAAGCGAACTTCCCCTGCCGGATTTCGTTCCGGGTGTCGTCGAAAGTGGACAGTCGGACCATTTTGGACGGCAACGGAGCCGAGCAACTCCTGGGTCGGGGAGACATGCTTTTTCTCTCCCCCGAGTCTAGGCGCTTGGTCCGAATACATGGCGCGTACGTGAGCGAGAAGGAAATCGCCCGCGTCGTAAGTTATCTTCATGAGCAGGCCGCTCCCGAATACCGGGAGGAGATCCTTCTGGATTTCAACGATGAGGAAGACGACGCCACCGTCGCCGGAGCGGAAGGTCCGGCCGATCCCCTTTACGACGAAGCTGCCCGCTTCGTGGTCGGCTGCGGCAAGGCTTCCACTTCCCTGCTCCAGCGCCGCTTCCGCATCGGATACGGTCGTGCGGCCAGACTGCTGGACGTCATGGAGCATGAGGGTCTGGTGGGTCCCCCCGAGGGGAGTCGACCGCGCGAAGTATTGGTGCCTTCCGATTACTTTGAGGAGCTGGAAAACTAGCAGCAAGCCTCCCGGTGCGTCGGGTTCGGCGTAGCCGGCGCCGTGGTAGAATACTTGTTACCATGCAGAGAGCTAGTCTCCCTGCCTTCATCGCGGTGGCTGAAGCGTTCGTTGTCACCCTGTGGGGTGCCGGGCAGCTATCGGGCCCTCCCAGGTTTCGAGTGGATGTCCCCACTGTAGTGCTGCGCGTGACGGTCACGGATCCTCTCAATCGTTATGTCGTCGGCCTCGAGCGGCGTCACTTCCGGGTATTCGAGGAGAAGGTCGAGCAGGAGATTCTGCACTTCTCCAATGATAAGGCGCCCCTCAGTGTGGGCATCATTCTCGATATCAGTGGCTCAATGCGAGACAACATTCTCAGCGCCCGCACCTCGGTGATAAGGTTCCTTGAGCAAGGAAACCCGGCGGATGAGTACTTCTTGGTAGGCTTCAGCGAGCAAACCAAGTTGTTTACGGATTTCTCAGCTTCTCCGGAGGTCGTCGCCAATCGTGTCGCAGCGGTTGGGGCCGGAGGGCGCACCGCCCTGTACGACGCCGTTTATCTGGGGCTCGAAAAGATGAAGGAAGCCCGCAACGACAAGAAGGCCCTCATCGTGGTCACCGACGGAGAAGACAACACGAGTCGTTACACTTTTCGGGAAGTCCAGGAGGCCGTCAAGGAGTCGGACACTCAGATTTACGTTATTGGGGAGCGGGGGGAGGTCGGATACGGCCGAGGCATCATCAACGAGATCGTGCGCCTGACTGGGGGGCGAGCTTTCTTCCCGCATAGCTTTAAGCAGCTGGACTATTACGTGGATCTCATTCACACCGAGCTCCGTAATCAATACGTCCTGGGCTATATTCCAATGAATCGGAATTTCCACGGGGAGTGGAGGGAGGTTTCGGTGAAGCTGGAACCACCCGAAGGGCTACCGAAACTTTCGGTCCGAACCCGCGAAGGTTACTATGCTCCGCTACATCCGTGAGGCCCGATTCGACTTCCCGCAGTCGTCAACATTCCTCTTGGCGATTTGGATCGTTTTCGCCTGCCTGACGGAGAGCTTCGCGCAAACTTCGGATGAGACTCCCACGTTCGAAGCCCAAGTGGATCAAGTGGTCGTCTACGCCGCCGTATATGACAAGCAGGGCCGTTTGGTGACCGGGTTGGATAAAAGCGACTTCCAGCTCTTCGAGGACCGGGTTGAGCAAACGTTGACGAGTTTCGCCCAGGCCGAGGTTCCGACTACGATCGGCATTGTCATTGACACCAGTGGCAGCATGCGGGGAAGACTCTCCGAAGTGGAGCAGGCCGTCGACCTATTCCTCGAGTATTACCGGCCGTTCCACGAGCTTTTTCTTATCCGCTTCGATGATGAGGTGATTCTGGAGCAGGACTTCACTCGAGATCCGTTCGATATTCGGGAAGCCGTCGCCAACGCAATCGGGCGAGGCGGAACCGCCTTATACGATGCGATTTATTTGGGGGTCGAGAAGGCGAGCACCGGGCACGAACCGAAGAAAGTGCTGCTGGTTTTTACCGACGGGGAAGACAAGGACAGCTACTACAAACCCGAGGAGTTGCTTGAGAAAGTAAAAGAAGCCGACTGCCAGGTATTCCTGGTGGCTTTCCTGGACGAAGATCTGAAGGACTCGGGAGGAGGTTTTTTTGGGGCATTCCGCTCCCAGCGAAAGAAGCTTGAGGAGTTGTTACGCGAGATCGCCTCGGTAAGCGGAGGCGAAGCTTTTTTCCCGGAGAGCCTGCAAGACCTGGGTCCGATCTTTGAGAGCGTGGCCCGGGAGCTTGGAAACCAATATCGTTTGGCGTATCTGTCGAGCAATCCCGCCCGAGACGGGCGATGGCGTCGCATCGATGTCCAAATCAAGAATGCCGAAGAGCGCGGCTTGAGAGTGCGGGCGCGCAAAGGCTATTACGCTCCGGCTCCCGAGGCCGCCGATCCTTCCTAGGTCGGTGCCCCTGTCACGGTCATCTGCGCCACCTGGTGCAATTACCGGCAACCTCTCTTAGAATACGGCACGCCTCGATCGTTGAGAGAACCTCCGGCAAGGAAAGGAGCTTTGGAATGTTCGACCAGGTTACATCGGCGCATTGGGTATGCGGGGGGCTGATCCTCTTCTGGGCGGCCCAAGCCTTGGAAGCTCAGGTCCCGTCAAGGGAAGAACTGATCTTTTATACGGAAGAATGGCAGGGAGAACGGTTCCCGGACGGTCGCCCCAAGGTACCCGACGATATCCTTGAACGGATGAAAGAGGTTTCTCTCGAGGAAGCCTGGGAAGTACTCGGCCGGGAAGGGTTCCAAAATCAGTTCGAAGGCGACTGGAAAATGATCCATGCGGACGTCCCCGTGGTCGGCCGGGCTCTGACCGCCATGTATGTGCCTCGACGTCCTGATTTCGCAGAGCGTCTTCTTCAGAAGGGCCACTCCGAGGGACGCATCGGTCCGATGAATTCGTGGCCCATCGATGCGCTGCAGCCGGGAGACGTATACGTGGCGGACGCTTTCGGTAAGATCAAGGACGGCACGCTTATCGGCGACAACCTCGGCAACGCAATCTTCGCGAAGTCCCGGAACGGCGTAGTGTTCGACGGGTCGGTCCGAGATCTGGAAGGTCTGATGCAAATTCCCGGGTTCAATGCGTTCGTAAGAGGCTGGGATCCTTCCGCCATCAAGGAAATGATGCTCCTCGGACTCAACGCTCCCATCCGCATCGGCCAAGCCGTGGTATTTCCGGGCGACGTGGTTTTGGCCAAGCGGGGCGGTGTCATCTTCATTCCCCCGCACCTGGCCGATCGAGTCGTTGTTACGTCGGAAAAAGCTCGTGTGAGGGACATGTTCGGACACCAGCGCCTGCGAGAGGGAAAGTACACCCCCGGGCAGATTGATACCCGCTGGACGCCGGAAATCCTCGAGGATTTCTTCCAGTGGCTGGGGGAAAACCGGGAGCGGCTCCCCATTCCCGCCTCCACGATCGACGAACTGCTGCGGGAGCGCAAATTTTAGCGAACTCCGGCTTGCGGGACCGCTTTTGTTAACCTTCGGATGGTTCCCCTCAGGCCAAGGAGAACCTCGCCCGTAACGTGTGCGGATTGATTTTTGGGAGCCTCGATTATAGTTTCCTCCTTCGCGGATTCGGAGAAAAGCCCCGGATCCGCCGCGAAACTAAGTTCCGCACGTTAACGTAGGACAAGAAACAGTCTTGAAACATGGACCTCTATTCCTGGCGGTTTACGGTGTCTCGCTTATCTCTTTCCTAACGTCTTCGCCGTTACAGGCGTCTGTGGAAACGGCCGACCACCCGAATGTGATCATCATCCTTACGGACGATCTCGGTTACGGCGACCTGTCATCCTACGGACATCCCACCATCCGGACTCCCCGACTGGACCGTATGGCGGAGGAAGGCTTGCGACTCACATCCTTTTACGCGGCCGCTTCCGCCTGCACTCCATCTCGCGCCGGGCTGCTAACCGGTCGATACCCTATCCGTGCAGGTCTCCCTTATGTTCTCGGGCCCGAAGCTAACGACGGCTTGTCGCCTAAGGAAATTACGCTTGGGAGCGCCTTGAAGTCGCTTGGTTACCATACCGCCCATATCGGCAAGTGGCATCTCGGACATCACGAAAACGCGTTTTTGCCGACCGCGCACGGATTCGATGAGTACTTCGGGCTTCTGTACAGCAACGACATGATTCCACCTTGGGTGAAAACGGACCGCCCCCTTACCTACTTCCGAAACACCGACGCAATTGAGGGTCCGGTCGACCAGAGACAGCTAACCGTCCGATACACCCGGGAAGCCGTTGACTTCATTCGGCGGCACCATAACGCACCGTTCTTCTTGTATCTTGCCCACTCTATGCCGCACGTGCCCATTTATGCCTCGGAGGAGCACCGTGGGCGCTCCCGAGGTGGACGGTACGGAGACGTCGTCGAGTCCTTGGATTGGAGTACCGGTCGCATTCTTGACACTCTACAAGAGCTCGGCATCGACGACCGAACATTGGTGATCTTTACCAGCGACAACGGCCCCTGGAACAATATGCCGGAGAGGATGTTCAGCCAAGAACTGCTGCCGGGACACGAGCGGATCCGCCCTTGGCATGCGGGTTCGACAGGTCTCTTGCGGGGTGGGAAAGGAACTTCCTACGAAGGTGGGTTCCGTGTTCCCGCCATTATCCGGTGGCCGAACCACGTACCTCCGGATAGAGTTTCAGCCGAAATACTGACGGCAATGGACCTGTTTTCGACAATCATCGATCTTGCCGGGGGCGTTGTTCCCTCTGATCGTTCCATCGACGGAAACAACGCGACTCCTTTTCTGACCGGTGTTTCCGACTTTTCCCCCACTCGTTCCTTCTTCTACTGTCAAGGAGAAGTTGTCGAGGCCGTGCGGGAAGGATCGTGGAAACTACGTATCACCTCCGACGACGGCGTTCAACTTTTCCAGGTCGAAGAGGATCCGGGTGAGCGCTTCAACCGAGCTGTCGAGGAACCTGCCCGCGTCGCCGCCTTGCGCGCTCGTCTCGAGGCCTTTCGCGACATCGTGCAACAGTGGTGACACCTCGGGATCCCGCAATTGCTTGACAGTGCGTCCAGCCAAGCCGGTTCTTACCCGCACCGGAGGATTTCTACGTTGGATCTCAGCGGCTCACGTAGTTTACGACATTGCTGATCGTTCCGTAGGCCCCGCTGATGCCCTGCTTGGTGGCACACAACTGTGCCGGCCACCCAATGAAGGGGATCGGCCCGCAAAGAGCACTGATGGAGCGCAGAACCGGTCTACGAGTCGAGGTTGAGAAGAAAGTTTCCAGAATCCATCATCTCCCAAGCAACGCTTTACTTGGGAGACGCAAATCATCAAGCGGCGGCATTCTCGTGGACGGCCTTCAGAACTCCTGGAGCCAACACTTTTTCCAGATCCAACAGCAGCCGCACCCGGTCATCCGACTTGTCGATCCCGAGGATGAAGCTGGTGTCGACCTCCCCGCCCATCTGCGGAGCTTCCTCGATGTTCTCCTCCTCCACGTCGGTGACTTCGGACATGCGATCCACGATGACACCGGTGTCCACATTGTGCACCCGAACGACAATAATGCAGCTCTCTCTCGTTTCTTCTCCGGGCGGCATCCCGAATTTCAGCCGCAGGTCCACTACCGGAATGACTTGCCCCCGCAGGTTGATAATCCCCCGGATGTACGGGGGAGTCTGAGGAACCGACGTAATGGGTACCAAGCCGATAATCTCACGCACGGCCAGGATAGGCAGGCCGTACTCTTCGTTTTCCAAAAAGAAGGTCACATATTTTCCAGCCAGGTGCTGCCGCGACGGGGCGGTCTCAGCACGGCCGGAAACCATCGTCGACATGAGGCACCTCCGTACCAATCTTTCCCTTGCCCCCTTCGGACTATATCGTCGAATCGATCTCAAACATTAGTGCCGGTCTCGGCCTTTTCGGTCTGCGCGACCGCCTTCAGAGCGGCCCCCGCGATCTCTCCCAGAGGAAGAACTTCACGCGCGGCCCCCAGCCGAACGGCCTCCCTCGGCATTCCGTACACCACGCAAGTCGCCTCGTTCTGTGCGATCGTGTGCGCTCCCGCTTCCTTCATCGCCAACAGACCTCGGGCTCCGTCGGCTCCCATCCCCGTCAACAAGACGCCGACAGCGTTGCGCCCGGCACTCTTGGCTACCGAGAGAAACAGCACGTCGACACTCGGGCGCTGAAAATGAACTCGAGGTCCTTCCTTCAGGTGAACGTGATATTGGGCGCCGCTTCGGTCAAGAACCATGTGCATCCCGCCGGGCGCCACCAGGACGGTTCCCGGAACCACGAAGTCCCCATCAGCCGCTTCCTTCACCCGCACGGCACACATCTGGTTCAAGCGGTCGGCGAAAAGGCGGGTGAAATTCGGAGGCATGTGCTGGACGACCAGTGTTCCCGGAGCCGTGGGAGGGAATTTCCCTAAGATTTCCTCGATCGTGGTGGTCCCCCCGGTTGATGCT
>JAPXNP010000038.1:0-10783 GCA_033811955.1 Acidobacteriota bacterium | reverse complement strand
GGCGATCACCTTGCCCCGGAATACGCAGCAACACGGCCTCCAGACTCCAGGGACGAGGCGAAGATCGGGTCAAAGACCTCCGAAAAGTGGATTGCAGTTCGCGAGGTGACTCTTTGCGAGTAAGAGGGCCGAGGGGATCGTCCCGAATGCCGGCAAGCTGTGAGCCGCGTCACTTCCGCGCGAGTGCCGCCCGGGCATGATCTGACTTGAAAACTGGAAGCCGGCCGACCGGCAACTGACACCGGCTCGGTGCGTGCAGCCGCCGGCGGACCGCGACTCAAGGCGGGACCACCTTAACCCCGGCCCGGCAGAGCGGAGGGGGATCGGTGCAAGCGGCGGGAGGCCGGGGCCGACGAGTGTGATGTGTGATTTCTCAGACAAGATCTTTGTCGGACGACCGGACGGCAGGTTCGGGGTGGTTGCTCGTAACTCTTACAAACTCGAGGACGTCTTGCACCGGTTTCTCAAGGACCATCGCGAAGCGTCGCCCGGCAAGGGGCTGGAAACGGCAAGGGAGGTACGGTTCCTCCCGGCGGGCCCGGACTCCGGGGTACCCGACGGCGACGAAGGCCGGGACCTCGATCACCCATTTCTTGACCGGGACGCCCTTCCCACCTTCCTGGAGGTCTCCCGATCAAGCGAAACGTGCATTCCCCGTGGACATCGGCAAGGTCTGCAAGTCCTTATCCCGCTCCGTTTCCCCCCGGTGTTCCACAACAACCGGAGGTGGCCATGAGCGCAAAGCGCCCTCTCTTCTTGATCGCTCTTACGTCCTGCTTGTCACTGGCAACGGTTCTGGGCAGGGAGCTCATCTTCCCTCACTACGCAGACGGATCCGGTATCAACATGAGTTTCGTCCTCTTGAACGCGGGGGACGGCCCGGCGCAGGTCTCGATAGAGTTCTTTAACCCCGGTGGTTTCCGCCAAGCCCTCCCGTTCGAGACGGGCGACAGCTTCGACCGCCGGGATTTCGAACTGATTCCTCACGCAAGTGTCACGCTCCGCACTACGGGTGCTTCGGATCCTCTGCGCACCGGGTACGCCATTCTTAGGGCGGACCGCCAAGGTGTCTCGGGGGTTGCCGTTTTTCACTTCGAGTCAGGCGCCGAGACGAGCGTCTTGCCGGTCTCCGCCACGAGGGTTTGCTCCTTGCCCGGGGAGCGAAATGCCCACGTCGACACGGGGTTCGCGGTCTTCCGCCCCGGAGACGCGTCAATTACGCTGAGAGCCTACGATCCGGCTGGAAATTTGTGGGAGACGTGTTCCCTGTCTATGGAGGAGCGGCAAACCGCCAACTTTCTTTCCGAAGCTTTCACCAAACTGCCCACGCCATTCCATGGAACGATAACTGTGGAGTCCTCAGAACCTTTTGCCCTGGTGGGCCTACGTTTCGGGGCGTACGCCCTTTCCACGGTTCCTGTAGTCACGGGGGTGGATGACGCGCAAGTTCCGGGCGGCGTGGGCTCCGCCGAAGCACGGTTTTCGCCGCGCGGAGGGATCCGGGATCGCCTGATCGACGAAATTGACCGGGCCGCCTCCACGATCGATGTGGCGATCTACTCGTTCACTTCCGACGAGCTCGGCCGGGCCCTCATCCGAGCCCGCAATCGAGGCGTGCGGGTGCGGATCGTGACGGATCGGCAGCAGGCGGGAGGTCTCGGCTCGGAGATACCGTACCTCGAGTCCTTGGGATTCCAGGTTCGCCGTTGCCAGGGCGAAGGCTTGTACGGGAGCATGCACCACAAGTTCATGGTGGTGGACGGCAACGCTCTGGTCACCGGAAGCTATAACTGGTCGGCCGCCGCCGAGCAAAACAACTACGAGAACGCCCTGTTTCTCTCGACGGCGCCGGTCATCGACGACTACCGTGCCGAGTTCTCGCGCCTGCTCCAATGCCCTTAGCTCTGAAATTGGTGAAATCGGTGGCACGCACGAGTTTCGGCTCTAAGTCATTGGAAATAAAGGCTCGGGGAGCACGTCTGGTACTTTTTTCTTCGGGGAGAGTTGAAGCCGGTCGTCGTTCGTGCAGGATACTTGCGGTTGGGTAAGGCGGCTCGCTCGAGTCCACGCACGCAGGAAATCACCGAAGAGGGTTCGGCCTTCAGAATGTTGGGAGGACTACGAGGGTCGTCCTCTCCTACGGGACGGAACCGGGATCCCGGTCAGCCGTTCCAGCCCGCAGAGAAATCATTCGGTCGCATAGGGGAGATTGCGGTGCGTGGCTGTCCGGACGGCCGTCAGGCCTTCGACGGAGAGTTCTTCGGCCTAAGAATAAGGGACACTGTTTTCTTCCTCCGACGGATAGTCGCTCGGCCGAAGCCTCTCGCCGGGAAGCCTGGCTCAGGGGTAGGAACGTGCTGTTTGGGACCGGATCGTGCGAGGGGCGGGAGCCGGGCACAATCGGACGGAGTTTCTCCGGGCGTGGCTCAAAACCTCTTCCGGACGAAGAAATTGGTGCCGGACCTCGGTTTCGAGGCTGTGTTGTCAAGCACTTGCGGGCGATACTCGGGCGTGTCACCAATCATATCGCTCAAACGCTGAACCTGCGCCGTCCCGACAAAGTGAAACACGAAGGATGCCAAGGATGAGGTGGTGGAACGCTGGAGGAAGCAGGGGACCACGGCGCGCCCGGCACGCCGTCCAGCCCCCGGGAAAGGACCACCCGTCTCGGTTTTCCGGTGCATGCCCGTTTTGGCGGACTGCCCGCCGGCTCTTCGCCGATGGCAACGGGTTCTTCCTCGCTCGTTTAGCTCCGATCGATCCGATAAGTAGGACTTTCGTGCGGGGCTGACCCCGGCGCGCCGAATTTCTTAGTCGTCAAGCCTGTGCGGAGTAACCGCATCCGGCTAACGATCCGAAGCAACCTGGAATCCGTTTGGACGGTAGGCTCGAACATTCGGCAAAGATGACACGCGAGCAAAGCTGCGGCAGAATATCTGCGCGGCCTGCAGCGCGAGTCCCGGTATCGGAGCCGTACAAACCGAGTCAATTGCTCGTAATTTCGGGAGGGGGAATGAATACCAAATGGCTGCTAGCAATTTTAGGGTGCCTCGCCGTCTCATCGATCGCCGCGCTTGAAGGCGCAACGTTTCCATATCCCTACAAACGGATCGACCTGGACAACGGATTCCGAGCCTACCTGATTCGAGCGGGAGGTCCCGGGCAGATCGCCTATGTCACCGCCGTACGCACCGGCAGCCGGGATGAATGGGAACCCGGCCGGAGCGGTTACGCCCACTTTTTCGAGCACATGATGTTCCGGGGCACGAAGAAATACCCCGATCACAGTGGCGTTCTTACCCGGATAGGCGCCGACAACAACGCCTTCACGAGTGACGACATGACCGTCTACTACGTGGTGGCTTCCTCCGAATCTCTGGCGCAAGTCATGGACTTGGAGGCGGACCGGTTCAAGAACCTCGATTATTCGGAAGAGGACTTCCGAGTGGAGGCCGGCGCAGTGCTCGGGGAATTCAACCAGGGCAGGGCGAATCCTTTCCTTCATCTATATGAGGCCGTCCGGGGCACGGCGTTTACGCGGCACACGTACCGACATCTGACCATCGGGTTGGAGCCGGATGTCCGCAGCATGCCGGAGGGATACGAGTACAGCCGCAGTTTTTTCCGGCGCTACTACCGCCCGGAAAATTGTGTACTCCTGCTGGTCGGCGATTTCGACTGGGACACCGCCGAACGGATGATTCGGGAACACTACGCGGACTGGGAGCCCGGCTACGTCCCGCCGAAGATCCAGCCCGAGCCGGAGCAGCGGGAACCGCGGCGCAAAGAAGTCTACTTTCCCGGACAAACCCTGCCGATCCTCTCCCTGAACTTCAAGGGACCCGCCTGGTCGGCAAGCGATCGCACGGTGATTGCCACGAGTCTCCTCGGGGAGCTCGCTTTCGGCGAGAGCTCGGAAGTTTACCGCCGGCTGGTTCTGGAGGAACGCAAGGTCCAGCGTCTTACGGCGGACTTTGAGCCGCCGCGGGATCCCGGCCTTCTCTCGGTGACGGCTACGGTTCCGCAACAGGATCGGCTTCCTGAAATCGAGGAGGCATTACTGGCGACGGCGAAGCGTTTCCAAGAAGAACCGTGTGACGCCAACCGACTTGCAGACACTAAGAAGGCTTTTCGTTACGGATTCCTCATGGGGCTCGAAACGGCCCAACAGACCGCCTTCTCCTTGCTGAGATTCGTGGTACCGACCGGCGGGATCGAGGCCGTGGAAGACTACTTTACGACCCTGGAGGACGTCACCCCGGAGGATGTCCAGCGGGCCGCCCAGACGTACCTGCGGACGGAACGACTGACTACAGTGGTCCTCTACCCACAGGAGGCGACACGATGAAACAAGCAGGACTCTGGTTGCTCATCGGTTTCATTGTCATGGTTGCGGCGGCATGCAACGAACCGGCCGAGGAAGGCCCTGTGCTGGTCACTCTCGAGGAACCCGAATCTCCTTTCGTGGCGGTCGCCGTTTGGTTTCGTGTCGGCAGCCAAAACGATCCATCCGGGAAGGAAGGGTTGGCTTCTCTGACGGCGAGTCTACTGGCCGAGGGATCCACTCGGAAGCTAGGTTATTCGGACATTTTGTCGCGCTTATATCCGATGGCCACTCGCTACGAAGCTTCCGTCGACAAGGAGATGACTGTGTTTCGCGGCACGGTTCACCGCGATAACTTGGAAGAGTTTTACGAGCTTCTTCGAGACGCGATACTGCAGCCCGCGTTCCGTCCCGATGATTTCGAACGGCTCAAGGAGGAACAGTACAATTACGTCAAGCGTCTTCGCCGCTTTTCCAGCGACGAGGAACTGGGCAAGGAACTTCTTTATCGGGAAATCTTCCGTGGGACCCCGTATGAGCACCCCGTCGAGGGTTACGTCAAATCCGTGGAAAGCTTGCAACTATCCGACGTCCAGGAGTTTTATCGCCGATACTACGTTCGCAACAACGTGGTCGTCGGCCTGGGCGGCGGGTATCCAGCCGATTTCCCCGAGCGGGTCCGGAAGGATTTGGCCGCTTTGCCGACGGGTGAGGTCGTCCGGGTGCCCGCCCCGCAGCCGCAGCCGCCCGACGGCATCCGCGTGCTGATCGTCGAGAAAGACACGAGGGCTACCGCGATCAGCCTGGGCTTTCCGATCGGTGTCACCCGTTCCGATCCCGACTTCATGCCCTTATTCCTGGCGAACTCCTGGTTGGGTGAGCATCGTAATTCCGCCAGTCACCTTTACCAGGTCATCCGGGATACCCGGGGTATGAACTACGGTGATTACAGCTATATCGAGGCATTCCCCATGGGGCACCGACGCAGCCTTCCGCCGGTCAACGTCAGCCGGCGCAGCCAAATCTTTCAGATCTGGATTCGCCCCGTGTCGATGTTGGGATCGGGGGATCTTCACGCCCGGGCCTTGTTTGCCACCCGCGCCGCACTTCGAGAGCTCCGACGGCTGGTGGAGCAAGGACTTTCTCCTGAGGAGTTTGAAACGACCAGGGACTTCTTGCGGAACTACACGGTCAATTATGGCTCGACGTTGAGCCGCCGCCTCGGTTACGCCCTGGACGACGTTTTCTACGGACTGCAACCGGATGGATTCTTGAAGCGGATCCCGGCGGCGCTGCAGGCGCTTTCCGCGGACGAGGTCAACGCAGCGGTGAAGCGGCACCTCCAGGCGGACAAGTTCTGGATCGTCTTCATCACGAAGGACGCGGAGGGGTTAAAGAGAATGTTGGTCAGCGGAGAGGAGACCCCCATTACGTATCCGACGCAAAAACCGCCGGAGGTGCTGGCGGAAGACCGCGAGATCCAGAGGTATCCGATTCCGGTACGGGAGGAGAACATCCGGATCGTGTCGGTCGAGGAGGTTCTCGAAGAATAGCCGGGAAGGGTTATTCGTTCGGGAACGCCAAGAACGCCCGGGGGATAAGTCGCCTGGTCAGCCCGAGGGCGGTCCCGGAGCAAGGCGTGAAGAGCCCGGTTGGTTTGAAAACCGAAGTCGGGGTAGATGCCGAGGGCGAGTCGATCGTCCTCACAGAAGGAGGACACCACACATTGTAGGCGGTTCTTCCGACGAGGCCGAGGGGTGAGCTCCGATTCGCGCCGTCGATTACCGTGCCGCGCAGGCCGACGCTTAAGTGAATCGGGGCGGCGGATTCGAACCATGACGGAAGGCGGCCGATTTGGCTGAACCAACGGAAGAGCCGGGCGGAAGCCGACGTGGCGCTTGAAAACTTCGGCCGACTGTGATCGCGAGCAACGGAGTCGCATGGCACCGGGTTATCCGACCTGCGGTGAGTTCGTTCAAGCCCGGCTCTTTCAAAGAAGTTGCCTAAGGGTACGTTGGTTTCGGGCGAGGGTGCATCCCCGTGACCTCCTCCGGCCTCGAAACACCTTATGGGGGCTTGTTCTATCCGGATTGTTCGGGCGTAAGGTTTATCGCCGATTTCACGGCTTCGACGGCGACCTGCAGGGCTGCCGGCAGCTTTTGAGGGTCTCCCCCGCCACCTTGAATCCGCTGCGGCGAACCTCCGCCTCTTCCGCCCACCAGCTGTCGGACCAGTTCAAAAGCCGGGCGCAAATCCACTTGCGGAGCGTCCGGGCCCCTGGTTAACAGGACCGGTGCACCTGGAACGGAGGCTGCGGCCACCAGGATCAGATCGGGTGCTTCGGCAATCGCAAGCGCTGCAAAGCGTTGAAGTCCCTCGGGGTCCGCATCCGAGAGAATCTTGCAGGCCAGCCGACCTCTTCCGGGTAGCATCTCCGCCGCGACAGCGGTTGAGCGGGCTTCCTGGCTCAGGTACTTTTCCTCAAGCTCCCGCGACCGACGCTGCCACTGTTCGTTTTGTTCGAGGAGACGCTCCGCGGTGGACACCAACATGTCGGGAGATGACGACAGCAAGCCGGACAGTCGGTTGGTCACGCGGAGATCCCGGCGGGCCAGCTCCAACGCTCGAAAGCCGCAAACGAAGTGAATGCGAGGCTTCCGGCGAACGCGTTCCTGTCCGCAGACGAGGATTAATCCCACTTCTCCGGTCCGGCGACAGTGAGTGCCTCCACATGCGGTGACGTCGTAACCTTCGATGTCGATAATCCGGATACTCCCCGAGCGCTCGGGTAGTTTGCGCAAACTCAGGTGGTGAGCCTCCTCCGGGGAAAGGAATCGGATCGCCACGTAGCGGTCTTCGAAAACGACACGATTCGCCTCCGTCTCGACGCTTTCCAGAAGTTCGGGAGTCATTTCATCGATCGACAAATCGATCGTCGAATCGTCCTCCCCAAGGTGCGAAGAAACCGTCTCAGCGCCTGCGAGCCTCAAGAAGGCCTGGGACAGGATGTGCTGTCCCGTGTGTTGTTGCATGAAGCGGAAACGTCGTGACCAGTCAATACGACCCCGCACTACGGAGCCGGGGAGCGGAGCCTCTCCGGCCAGGAAGTGGAGGATCTCATCGTTGCGCTCCATTACCGCGGTGACCCTGCTGGACCCGAGAAAGCCCGTGTCGTAGGGCTGTCCCCCCGACTCCGGATAAAAACAGGTTCGGTCGAGAATCACGGCCGCTTGCCCGTCCAAGTGGGTCAATTGTGTGACGGCGGCCGCAAACTCTTGCGCGTAAGAATCAGTGTAATAAACTCTTTCGGTCATTTGGCGAAAAACCCGATCAGATTGCCGTCGCCCAGGATGACGGCGACGGTGGGTATGGTAGCGCAGTCTCCAGGGTCGTGTGGAGACTGAATTGTCCCGGGGGAGGAGCGGAAGATGGCGCAAGGGGTCCACAGCCTGGTGCAGCGACTTGATTCCATGTACGAATTTGACCGGGAGCCGGTCAGCGAAAGCCGCTTACAGGGCTGGAAGAGTTTTCTCGCCATGTACGCCGGTGAGCATGTGGCCGGCACCGAGTTTGTGATCGGGCCGCTGTTTGTCGTGCATGGTGTGACGGCGAAAGATCTTTTCCTGGGGTTGCTGCTGGGAAATCTGCTGGCGGTTCTCAGCTGGACGTTTGTTTGCGCTCCGGTGGCGGTCCGGAACCGCCTGACCATGTATTGGCAGCTGCGAAAGGTCGCAGGTCCCTTGGTGACCTACCTGTACTCGGTGGTCAACGCTCTGATGTTTTGCTTTTTGGCGGGTGCCATGATTTCGGTGGCCGCCACGGCGGTGGGGCTTCCTTTTCGGATGCCGATGCCACAGTTGACGGATCGTTATCCGACCAGCGTGACCTGGGTTCTTGTAGTCTTCCTGGTAGGCAGCGTCGTGACGTTGCTCGCGATTTTAGGTTTCGAGAAGATTTCCCGCTTTTCGCGCGTGTGTGTTCCCTGGATGTTCTTGGTGTTTGTGGCGGCGGCTGTCGCTTCCTTGCCTCGGCTGGGTTGCGAGTCGCTGGGTGACTTTTGGCGGATCGCCAACGAAAAGATCTGGACGGGGCAAGTGGTGGAAGGGCAAACCCACTTCACCTTCTGGCACGTTCTGTTCTTCGCCTGGTTTTGCAACTTGGCCATGCATATCGGTATGTCGGATCTGACGATCCTCCGATACGCGCGGAAGTGGTACTACGGTCTGGCGTCGGCGGCGGGGGTCTACCTGGGACACTTTGTCGCGTGGATCGCTTCCGGGATTCTGTGCGCTGCCGCTTTGGGAGAGGTGGCTCCGGGACCGATCGCGTATCTGGGAGCCGGTGTCGCTGGAGCCGTCTGCGTCGTGGTGGCCGGCTGGACCACTGCGAACCCGACGCTGTATCGAGCCGGCCTGGCTTTCCAGGTAGCGACGCCCAACTGGAAACGCTGGAAGGTGACCTTGGCGACCGGTCTGGCCACGACCGTAGCCGCATGTTTTCCGGCGATTATGATGCAGTTGTTGGATTTTGTGGCTCTGTACGGGTTACTCCTCATGCCGATGGGGGCCGTTCTTCTCGCAGATTACTGGCTGTTGCCCCGACTGGGACTGAAACGCTGGTATGCCGAGCTTTGGCGTGTCGTCTTCAGCTGGCCTTCCTTGGCGGCCTGGCTGGGTTCAATCGCGTTTGTATTTCTACTCCCTTTAGAGATTTACTTCAAGGCGTTGCCGGCTTGGTTTTTGGCTGTTTTGGTATATGTTGGGGGAAGCTACTTGCAGCAGCGTAACGCTCCTTTGACGGAGGAACCGGCATGAAATGTCTGTTAAAGTTGCTGTCGGTAATCGGCTTGGTGTTGACGGTGGTGCCGTCCTTTTTGGTGTTCAACGGGACGATGCGCTGGGAAGTCCACGCCGACTTGATGCTCGTGGGGACGATCCTCTGGTTTGGGACGGCTCCGTGGTGGATGAAGGGAGAGCCGCCGATATCCGGGGGCGCCGATGGTGAAGGTGGTCACTGACGTAGTTCAGGACTGGTTGTCGAGAGTATGCGGGTCCGGTGATATGACGGCAGGTCGGACTTGGTGCGGAGCGACCCGCGTGACTAAGAAAATCGGTTCTGTCGGTCCCTCTGGAATGAGTGGGGTCGACTTGAATGAGCTTGTGAGACGGCACAACTGAGCTATGGGAAGTCACGGCCCGAACATCCTTTTTGTCGACGACGATCCCCTTGTGCTCCGCTTGCTGTCGGCACTCTTGCAGGACCAGCCTTGGACGTGCCGTTTCTGCGGATCGACGGAGGAGGCGCTGGAGCTTATCGAAGAGCATTCAGTCGATTTGGTGGTTTCGGACGTCCGAATGCCCGGGCGTGACGGTTTTGACTTATTGCGCACATTGCGGCAAAGAGAGGCGACGGAGCGGCTTCCCGTCGTGATGGTGACGGGGGATCACGATGAGGCCCTGAAACGGGAGGCGTTGGACCTCGGTGCGACTGATCTTCTCAATAAGCCCATCAGCCGGGAAGATCTGCTGGCCAGGATTCGGAGTACTCTTCGTTTGAAGGAGTACGAGGATCGGTTGGCCCGGCAAGTCGAAGAACTGGATCGGCGGGTGAAGGAGCGAACCCGCGAGTTGGAGCTGAGCCAACGGGAGATTATTTTACGGTTGGCGAAGGCCGCCGAATCGCGTGACGATGCCACGGGCAATCACGTCGTACGGGTTGCCTTGGTTTCGCGTCTGCTGGCCGAAGGGCTCGGCTTGCCTGCGGAGGAGGCGGAATTAGTCGGTTTGACCAGTACCCTGCACGATATCGGCAAGCTCGGAATCCCCGACGCCATTCTTCTCAAGGAAGGTCGACTGAGCGAGGAAGAGAGGCGCTTCATGGAACGCCACTGCGAAATCGGAGCTCAGATCTTATCTCATGATCCCAAGATCGTCCCCCTTCTCGTGTCTTTGGATTTTTCAAGGCAGGGAGGACCGACACATCGCTTTCCCAATCCTCTGTTGCAGACGGCTGGTTCGATTGCGCTGGGGCATCACGAGCACTGGGACGGGCGGGGGTATCCGCGGGGCCTCAAGGGTACACTGATACCCGTCGAGTGTCGGATCGTAGCGGTGGCGGACGTCTTCGACGCCTTGACGTCATGGCGTCCCTATAAGGCGCCGCTTAGCGGGGAGCGGGCTATCGAAATGATCGTTTCGGGAGCCGGGGAAGCTTTTGATCCCGACGTCGTCGAGGTGTTTCGTCGCAGAACCGACGAGATTCTTCGGAAATTGGCGGAACTGCACTCCGACGAGCTGGTCGGAGATCCTCGTCCTTACTAACTGTTCGAAATTGGGGGCGCGCCCGAATGTCACCCGCAAGTGCTTGACAATACCGGGTCTGAACCGAGGCCTGGAAGCAACTCTTCCACCAGGAGGGGATTTCACCCACGCCCGGAAGAAAGCCGTCAAGGTTCCCGCC
>JAPXNP010000037.1:0-10985 GCA_033811955.1 Acidobacteriota bacterium | reverse complement strand
TGGCTGAGTTACGCCTGGTGGGGGAGCGGGAAGAAATCCGTTTGGAAGGTAACGACCTGCGCACGGTTCTAGGATTGCGGAGTACGTGGATTCTTTCTGTAGAAGAGGAGCGCAACGAGGCGGGGCGGCTTCGGCGGGTGCGAATTCGGGGCCGAGGTTGGGGACACGGTGTGGGCTTGTGTCAGTTTGGCGCCCTGGAACTGGCTCATCGCGGATATGAGTGGAAAAGGATCCTGGCTCACTACTATCCGGGGACGGAAGACGTGCAGTGGTACTGATGAGCCCTTAACGGAAGCAGCCCAACGATGAGGTTGCAGCCGGCCTTGGTCCGAGCGATGTAGGAGTCGGGCACCGCCAGGATGGACCGCCGTTCTGAAGCCGTTTTGCGCAAGATCACGGTCGATTTGGTACCTTGCCTGACGTGATGAGCCCTGAGACTCTACTGATCGCCGTCGTCGGTCCTACCGCTTCCGGGAAGAGTGAGCTGGGGATCAAGTTGGCTCGACGGCTGAAAGGAGAGATCGTCAATTGTGATTCCATGCAGGTAATCCGGGGGCTGAGTGTGGGCACGGCGAAGCCGAGTCGGGAGGAGATGCAAACTGTGCCGCACCACCTTTACGAAGTCTGCAGCCCCGGAGAGTTCTTCAGTGCGGGAGCTTACATGCAGGCTGCCCGAGCGGTCTGCGCAACCGTCGCCGAGCGCGGAAACGTCCCAATCGTGGTCGGCGGGACTGGGCTCTACCTTAGGGCCTTGTTGGAAGGTCTCTTTGAAGGACCAGGCCGTGACGAGGCGATCCGGAAGCGGTTGCGCAGCCTCGCCGACCGCTACGGAGTTGAACGCCTGTATCGGTTGGCGCGGCACGTCGACCCCAAAGCCGCTGAGAGGATCCAGCCTCGCGATCAAGTACGAATTGTTCGGGCCCTCGAGGTGTATTTCGTTTCGGGGCGACCGATCTCGGCTTGGCAGTCTCAACCATCGCCCTTGAAGGGCTTTAAGATCATTAAGATCGGCCTGGGGCCTCCGCGGGCCGCCCTCTATGATAGGATCAACCGGCGTGTGGAAGCGATGTTTTCCGGGGGATTGCTGGATGAGATCAGGTGGCTGCTGGAGCAAGGTCACGATCCGGCGTCGCGTGCTTTTACTCCCTTAGGATACAAGCAGGGATTGGCTTTCTTACGGGCTCAGATGTCGTTTGAGGAAGCAATTTCAGAGACTCAAACGCAGACACGCAGGTATGCCCGGCGTCAGCTGATTTGGTTTCGCAAGGACCCTGAAGTACGGTGGTTGCCCTACTTCGGCCAGGATCCGAGGGCGGAGGAAGAAGCTTTGAATCTCATTCAGGAGAAGGTGGGTGGTGATGCAGTTTGAACCGGTGATCGGCTTGGAGATCCACGCGCAATTGCTAACCCGCAGCAAGATCTTTTGCGGGTGTAGCACCGCTTTCGGATCTCCTCCGAACAGTCAGACCTGTCCCGTTTGCTTGGGGCTTCCCGGCGCACTTCCGGTGCTGAATCGGCAGGCCGTCAACATGGCCGTCCGAGCGGCTCTGGCATTAGGTTGTCGGATCAATCAGACGTCGTTGTTCGCCCGGAAGAACTACTTTTACCCTGATCTCCCAAAGGGTTATCAGATTTCGCAATACGAGCTTCCCTTAGCCGAGCAAGGGGTCGTCGAACTTGGTTTGCAGCCTGGCGATGAGAAGGGACGAAAGGAAATCCGTCGGTTCCGCATTCACCGCATCCATCTGGAGGACGACGCGGGCAAATCGATTCACGCGCCGGGAGGCGTGACGTATGTGGACCTCAATCGTACGGGTGTGCCTTTGATTGAGATCGTGACGGAAGCCGACTTTCGATCCGCTCGCGAGGCTGCGGAGTTCATGGCTTATCTGCGTCAGCTGTTACTCTACCTGCAGGTCTGCGACGGCAATATGGAGGAGGGGAGCCTACGCTGTGACGCCAATGTCTCAGTCCGTCCCGTCGGTGCGACCGAGTTCGGGACCAAGGCGGAGATCAAGAACCTCAATTCGTTCCGCTTTCTGCGCCGGGCGCTGGAGTACGAGATCGACCGGCAGGTTCAGGTTCTCTCGTCGGGAGGTCGGATCGTACAGGAAACGCGGTTGTGGGACGAGACCGGCCAGAAAACGGTTGCCATGCGTAGCAAGGAGGAAGCGCATGACTACCGTTACTTTCCTGAACCTGACCTGCTTCCTTTGGTGGTGGACGACGCCTGGTTGGATGAGCTCAAGGGTACGATCCCGGAACTTCCTGAAGCCCGGCGACAGCGATTCGAGCGGGAGTACGCGCTTGAGCCGTCGGTAGCTGAGCTTCTTACGCAAGATCGTGCGTTTGCGGACTATTTTGAGGCAGCTGTGGGGGCTTACCGAGAACCGATTAAGATCGCCAATTGGATGATCGGTGACCTTACCAGGGAGCTGAAGCGCGAGGGACGCCACATCGGAGACGGTCGTATCAGGCCCGAGCACTTGGCTGAGTTAGTTCGATTGGTGGAGGAGGGTGCCATCAGTGGTAAGATCGCGAAAGACATTTTCGTAAAGATGTACGAGTCCGGAGAATCCGCCGGTCGGATTGTCGAAGCCGAGGGTCTGCGGCAGATCAGCTCGGAGGCGGATCTGGTCGAAGTGGTGGAGCGTGTTCTTCGGAGCAACCCTGACAAAGTCGTCGGTTACCGGTCGGGGAAGAAGGGACTTCTGGGGTTTTTCGTAGGGCAAGTGATGCGGGAGACCAAAGGTCAGGCGAACCCGCAGCTAGTCAATCAATTGCTGCTGGAACGTCTGGAGAACGGTTTCGTTTGTTGAGAAGATACTCCGGCCGCCGCAACGGCGGGTACAGCGTATGGCAAAACGCAAGAAAGCAGCCGTCCCCAAAGCCAGAGTGGCGGTAGTGGAAGACAGCTCCGAGGTCCTATACTCGCTCTCCTTCATCCTTCAAAGTTTAGGTCTGGCGACCACGGTACTCGACCCGGCAACGGAAATCGCCCGACCTCTTCAGGAACTGCAGCCGGACATCGTCGTGGTGGACATGATGGTCTCTTTTCAGCGCGGTTTAGCATCGGTTCGGGAGGCTCGCCGCATTCTTGGACCGCAGACTCGCATAGTAGCAATCTCGGCCGACGCGGTGCCCCATGTACCCGAAGAGATCCGGCAGGCCGGAGCGGACGCCGTCTTGATGAAGCCGTATACGGTGCCGGAACTTCAAGCGGCTCTGGGGATTGCCGGGGAAGCCTTCTCCGGGCACGACACTCAAGACCGAGCTGCTCACTCGTAGCGCAAGGCTTCGATGGGGTCGAGTCGGGCGGCCTTTACCGCCGGCCAGACTCCGAAGATCAACCCAACCGACACCGAGACGACAATTCCCGTCACCACCGCCCAGAGTGGAATGTCTGCGGGCAACGTCGGGATCAGCCAGACCAGCAAGTAGCTGGTGGCTACGGCCGAAATTACGCCCACGATTCCTCCCGAGGTAGTCAAGGTCATGGCTTCGAAGAGGAACTGTAGGGTGATGTCGCGTCGCCGCGCTCCGATGGCTTTGCGCAGGCCGATTTCCCGGGTCCGTTCGGTGACGGAAACGAGCATGATGTTCATTACGCCGATGCCGCCCACGAGCAGACCTACGGCCGAAACGGCTATGGCGATCAAACCGATGGTGGAGGTGATGGAATCAAACTCCTTAACGATCCGGTCCGACGTGGTAAGGTCGAAGTTATTGTTTTCGTTGTAGCGCAGACCCCGCTGGCGTCGCAGAACGGCTTCGATCTGGCCCATCGCTTCAGCCAGGCGTCCTTCCCGTGCCCGAGCGGTGATTATAAGAAAATCAGCCCGAGGGGCCAACTTGCGAAATGTCCGGTAAGGGATGTAGATCTGCTGGTCCTCGTCCGTCGAACCGAAAAACATCGGCGGACGCTTCTCCAAGGTCCCTATCACCGTAAAGGGTTTGCCATTAATCTCTATGACCCGCCCTACGACACTCGTGTAGTTTGGGAACAGAGCCTCCACTACGTTGGCGCCCAAGACCACGCAGTTGTTTCGGCGCCGGTCGTCCGTGGCACCAAAGAACCGACCTTCGGCGATGGCTAGGTTGATCACCCGGGTGAAGTTCGGTGCAACGCCGTTGAGTCGGGCTTGGCGGTATACGCGGTCCCGGTACTTTAGTGCCGGTCGGTCAAAGAAAAGCCCTTGATAGGTTACCGCCTCTACGTCAGGAGCTCCTTCGGCAATGGCCTCGGCGTCTTCGACAGTCAGGGGCTTTCGCTGCCACTCTTCGCGGTCCCTTCGGCTGAACTGGGGACCGGTGGAAAGATGGAACGCATAAATGTTATGGGTTCCATACTGCTGTATGAGGCCCACGATGGTGCCTCGCATTCCCGTCAAGATCGAAGCGATGACGATGACCGTCAAGACTCCGATGACGACTCCCAGCACGGTAAGGATGCTGCGCATCTTGTGATGGGTGAGGGTGTCCCAACCCATACGCAAGTTCTCTAGGATCTGGGTTACGTTCATCGGTCTGACCTCAGGGCCTCGATCGGATCAAGACGGGCGGCGGAATAGGCGGGATAAATCCCGGAAATGACCCCAATTCCCCCCGAAACGGTTACGGAGAGGACAATATATCCCCAGCTGATCGTCATAGTCACGCCGGTAACGACTTCGACGATTTGGGCGGCGATCACCGCCAGCAACAGGCCGAATACTCCTCCCGCCACCGCCAACACGAAGGACTCGATAAGAAACTGGTTCAAAATGTCGCGCCGTCGAGCGCCAAGAGCCTTGCGAAGGCCGATCTCGAAGGTTCGTTCCGTCACCGAGACGAGCATGATGTTCATCACCACGATGCCTCCCACGACCAAGGCAATGGCGGTGATAGGGACGACGACAACCGCTATCGCCTGTACGAAGTCGCCGACGAAGGAATTGATCTCTTCCGTCGAGATCAAACCGAACGTATCTTTCTCACTCGGCCGAAGCCCGTGCCGGATGCGCATTGCGACTCTGACCTGATCCAGAGCCGCCTCGAATCGGTCTTTCGACACTGCGGTTCCCCGAATCACAATGCTGGAGCGGCTGCCGTACATTTTTTGGTACTTGGTAATAGGCAGATACAAGGTGTTGTCCAGGCTCTGGCCGAACGCAGAGCCGAGCTTCTCGAGAACGCCGACTACTTCCAAAGGAGTGTTGCCGACCTTGATGACTTTGCCGATCGGATCCAGTCCGGGGAAAAACTTTTCATAGAGATCCCAGCCGATAACACATAATGGTCGTGAGCGTCGGACTTCTTCGGAGGTAAAAAATCTGCCTTCCTCCAAGTTCTGGGTTCCCAGGAAAATGTAGTTTGCTGTGACCCCGTGGATCTCGGTGTCGTACATTTCCAAACCCCGGAAGGTGACGTCCGATCGGGTGTCCAGTTCACCGGCTACTTCCCGACAGTCCGGACAATGCTCTCGAAGGAAGTCGACGTCTTGGAGATAGATATCTTTGTTCCGGCGGACCATCTCCTCCCATTCTTCCTCGCTTACTTCTCCGAGCACGGCGAACTTGGCCAGCAGGAACGAGTCGCTCCCCAGCGTCCTGGAGACGGTGTCCTCGACGTAGGTTTGGAGTCCTGTGATGCTCGCGCCCACCAGCATCACGGCGGCCACCCCGATAATGATTCCGAGCAGGGTTAGAAAGGTCCGCATTTTGTGGGCATAGATGGACAGCAAGGCGAGACGGGCCGCTTCGCCGAATAGCCCCAGACGCGTCTTCATCAGCTTGTTTCCCTCACCCTGCCGGTTGGACCGGGGAAAAGTTGCAGACCTGGATCCTTTACCTCAGCCATCCAACATGTTACGAAATCGAGGGTAACTTTGTTCAGGACTGCTTGTGCGCAATGTCCTGTAACTCAACCTTTCCCACTTTGGAGCGGGTTTTCTGACTGTTGTCCAGGTCAGCCCACGTCTTGGAATCCTCATCGGGTAGGGCCGGCTTGTGGCCCCGCCGCCCTGTCTTGCATGTCCTCGTAGAGCCGGACCATGCGATCCACAAACCATAACTTGGCCAAGTACGTTATGGAGACCCCCATCAGTGTAGGCCAAATCGCCAGGTTTATGACGCCCCAAATCACGAAGATCAGTCCTGCTGCAGAGACCAGACCGAGGATTGTCGGCAGTCTTCGATGCTGTTCCGGAATTGCCACTCTATCCCGAT
Source organism: Acidobacteriota bacterium (assembly GCA_033811955.1). Lineage (GTDB taxonomy): Bacteria > Acidobacteriota > UBA6911 > RPQK01 > JAPXNP01 > JAPXNP01. Next base: position 4,779 of record JAPXNP010000037.1, on the reverse strand, counting down.
TCAGCCAGATCTGTTCGCCTAAGACTCCCTTCGACGCCCAATTGTTCGTCGACTTCGGGATTGGAAAAACGCGGGGGTTAATCCAAGTCCAAGTAAGGGCCAGAACAACAGCGATTAAGGACCACCACTCGATCCAGGCACGGCTCCAAACAGCTAGGATGATGAGAGGCAAGACGGTCAGGCGGGTCCAGACGCTCCACGGGTTTGCGTGGCGCAGCCAGGCTTCTTCGTTGAGACGAAAAGTCTGTGCAACCCGCCGCTCGAAAGTCATGGATTCCTAGTTAGGAGAATACGAGGGCACTGACGTTTTGACAATGATGACGACCGGAGCTCGACCACCGGAAGCACCCGAGATCTATGCCGTGAGGAGAGGACGGCGTAGCCGGCTTTCCCAGGTGGTGTCCGACCGGCGCTCCGGAGACAAGGGGAAAGACTCTTTGCATCGCATACAGGTCCGAATGATCACGGCTTCGCCCGCCCTATTCCATCAGGGTCTCCAACTCCCGCTTGACATCTTCATTCAATACGAGATCGACCTTGACGGACTTAGATGCCCCCTATCTTGGAGTAGGCAATGACATGCTTTGCTCCGGGTCTGCGGCGGGCTCCGGGCTTTTTTCGGTCGGACCCGCCGGTCCGGGGCCGACGCCAACCACGTTTCGAGCAAGACTGTAGATCGCCGGTAGGTGTCGATTCCCTCCGTGACGGGTTGGCAGCAGGGATCGCCAATCGAGGTCTGGAGGCAACTTCCCGACAGCATGGCAAGCGAACTGACCGGGAGAACTGTATAGTTTCTAGTCTCCGGCGGCTTTGGAATGACCTTTGATGGGGGTGCGGCATCCAGTCGGCCTACAGGCTCCTTTCGCCCGACTCCTCTTTTCCCGGGGCTGGAGAGGATACTACCTACGTACCCGGTGCAATCGGTTGCCTGTGCGTCTGGCTCCGAACCGCCGTGTCATCTTCCACTACACCCGGAAAGAAGAAAGGGCCGTTCGTCAAGGGCGATCGGGTCCGTGGGATGTCTGCAGGATGATCGACAGCGGTGACAGGACGAGCGGTTCGAGGACGGATCTGGGCCGTGCGGCGACGTGCTATATGTCCTTTCCCCGTGATCGGCTTTGCTCCCCATAAGTCGTGGCTGCGGCACGAAAACGAAGCATCCGGCCAAGCAATCTACAGCCGCGTGGTGCGGACCGATACCTGATCGAGACTTGAATCATGCATCGTTCGTTATTATTGTTGGCGAGCGCAGGCTCTTGCGAAGGAGTTCCGCCCAGACACGTCCTTGTGGGGTAGACGGTCGGCTCCGTTTGTAAGTATGGCAAGGGGCCGGGAGTGGTCTGTGTCAGCAGACGTTGTCATTGTCACCGGGGCTAACCGTGGGATTGGTTTAGGCCTGGCCGAGGCCTTGTCCGATCGGGGATACAACGTAGCCTGTCTTGATCTGACCGGCGAGAATCTCAATGGCCTTTGGTATCTTGAGTGTGACGTCACCGATCCTCGGCAAGTCGAAGTTGCCGTTAAGGCCGTGGTCAATCGTTGGGGACGAATCGACGTCCTCGTCAACAACGCTTGTTTGGCGGTCTTCGGTCCTTTTGAGGAGCGAGACCCGGGCGAAACGCGGCGGGAATTCGAGGTCAATTACTTCGGATACGTAAACATGATCCGTGCGGTCCTGCCCTACATGAAAGCGGAAGGGCACGGCCTTATTCACAACTTGAGCTCCACCGTCGGTTTTACGGGATTTGCCGGCCTGTGTGGCTACGCTTCCACAAAAGGAGCCGTTGAAGCTCTCAGCCGAACGTTAGCCCTCGAGTTCGCACCCTACGGCATCGTCGTCAACGTGGTTCATCCTCCGTTGACTCAGACGAGATCGGCGGCTCCTTTGGGTGTACCTCCTCAATTTATGGCTGAACCCGCCTCCGTCGGTCGGAAACTCGCCAAACGTATCGGGTCCCGGAAAGCTGTCGTTACGCCGGGACTGATTGAGACGATCGGCGTCTTCGTGGCACGGCTGGCGCCCGGCATCATGGGGCGATTCATGAGCACTCGGGCCGCTGCAGCGCGGGGAAGAGCCACCGACTGAGTCACGCGCCGTTTTGGGAAACCTGTCGGCTTCTATCCCACCACGGGGCGCGTGAACTCGAAGAGCCATCGTTCCCCGGCGTATCCTGGGCGGTTGTCCGGGTTCTCGAACCGTTCGACCTTGATTGCTTTTACTATCTCGAGGTTCTTCCAGTGTTTCAGAAGTCCATCCATGCGGGGTGCGGCGGAGGCTAGAGCGTCGGACTTACACATCCAGACCAGCTCGATCTCAGCAGGTCGCAGTGTCTTGCACCCAGAGTCCGTTGTGTGAATGCCGAAGCAGTAGTAGAAAATGTCTTTACCGAGATCGGCGGCGGGAGAGTTCATCCGTTCCGCATCCAGCAGATCCAGCACTCGGTCGGCGCGCAGGGGTGCCTCGGAGTTCGTGGCTAGTCTCTTTCGTTTCCGTTTGTTTTGTTCCACTGGTACCTCCTCTTCCGGATAACGCACAACCGGAGGAATGTGCGAAGCCGGCCGAGGTGCTCACGATTCATCCGCGAAGGGCTTCTCTGGGTTACTCTTGGCGTCCATTGCCGACGAAGGACTTTCTCGAAGTGAGTGGAGGTGGTCAACCTTTGCAGCGAGGTCTACAGGAGTCAAGAAAATCAAGAAGTCGGAAGGACTCCGGTCCGGGAGGCGACAAGTAACCGAACTGGAAGTAGCGGGTGGGTACCAGCGAAAACAAAAAGGTCCCAGGAAGTCTTTAGAAGCCGCGAATATAAAACCCAAACTGACCTTTCGGAATAGTCTCGTCGTTCGCGACTCTTGGGCTTCCTAGGACCGATTCTTATGATACTTCACCCGGCCGGCCGTTGTCAAGAAAAAAGTTGCCGGCACGCCCCCCGTTGTCTCTTCGTGGTCGACGCACCCTCCTTCTCCAAACTCACTATTTTCTACGGCTGAGACTCCGGGGCCGCGCCGACAGCGATTTCAGGCGAACTCCTTGAGAGCGACTTCCTTCCCAAGGTCTCGCATTCACGGACTACGTCTGTCAGGTTACGCCTGTGCCGAAATGTCTTAAGCGGTTGGTTGCGAGCTGGTTGACGCCTCTCTGCGTCGGGTGGTGTTCAGAGCAGAAGGAATGCATGCATCCACATTGCTTGAGTTCTTGCTGTTTGACTTCAGTCGATCTGCGACTCTAACATCGGAGGCAAATAACCCTGCAGCTCCTTGCGGGTTCGCGAAGTGAACGTTGCACGTCACGAACCGGCGAGCTGGAACGGGCCGGAAAGGGAATGGAGAGCAATGCGCGTCGGAGTGGTAGGTTACGGTTGGGTGGCGGAAGCGCACATACAGTCGTTTAACGAGATCGAGGGAGTTGAGGTGACGGCGGTTTGCTCCCGGCGGCCCCTGGACCCCGCTGAACTGAGCGCTCGGCACGGTTCGAACATCACCGTTTTTAACGACTTCCGGCAGATGTGTGCCTCACCCGACATCGACATCGTTTCGATTTGTACGCCAAATTCGTATCACCCGGAGCAGGTGGAAATCGCCGCCCGAGCAGGGAAGCACCTGGTGATCGAAAAGCCGCTGGCAATCGATCTGGAAGGTGTCAATCGGGTGGAAAGGGCGGTACGGGAGTCGGGGGTACAGGCTGTCGTGTGTTTTGAGGTCAAGATGATCGGTCATCTCCAGACTGTGCGTGACGCCGTCGATCGGGGTCTGCTGGGCGAGATCCACTACGGTGAGTGCGACTATTACCACGGGATCGGACCTTGGTACCGACAGTACGAGTGGAATAGGCGGGCGGCCCTTGGCGGTTCGTCGCTGCTGACGGCCGGTTGCCATGCGCTTGACGCCCTGCTGTGGCTGCTGGGTTCGCGGCCCGTCGAGGTGACCGCCTACGCCACACAGTCTTCCGAGCCGATATTCGCCGCTTATGAGTACCCCACCACCGTCGTGACCATCATGCGGTTTGACAACGGTGTGGTGGCGAAAACCGCCTCGAGCATTGATTGCATTCAACCCTACCTGTTCAATCTGCACTTGGTGGGTTCGAAAGGGTCTATCTGGAACGACAAGTTTCACACCAACTTATTGTCGGGACTAGATAAGAGTGGCTGGAGTCGGTTTAACACCCAACTGGCCGATTCCGGAGACGTGGCCCATCATCCGTACCGGGCGCTGTTCGAAGACTTCATCGAGGCGTTGCGGGAGAATCGCCCACCCCGTTTCTCTTTTGAGGACGCCGTGTTCTCTCATCGCGTATGCTTGGCCGCCGACCGATCGGTTGCAACCGGACGGCCGGTAAGACTCTCCGAGGTAGTATGAAGAGCGATGGCGGAGTAGGTCATCCGACCGCCGGGTCGGCGCGCGGGCCAATTAAAGTCCAGAGGGTGGTCCTTCGGCCGGCGATGTCGCTACACGGCTCGTCGACTGGATTTTAGTGTAGCCGCAGTTTATCCTCGGTTGGAGTGGCGGCGACTTCTCATCGGCGAAACGAATTTGGGACGAAACCTACGACCGTGCTTGCGGCGGCCGCCCACCCTGACGACATCGAGTTCATGATGGCCGGGACGCTTCTGCGTCTCAGGGAGACCGGGGCCGACTTGTACATGTGGAACTTAGGTAACGGAAGCTGTGGCACCACCAGCCTAAGTCGCGAAGAGATCTGCCGGATTCGCTGGGAAGAAGCCCGGCGCTCGGCTCGAGTGGCGGGGGCGAAACTTTACCCGCCTATCGCCGACGACGGGT
>JAPXNP010000036.1:0-11174 GCA_033811955.1 Acidobacteriota bacterium | reverse complement strand
TCCACTCCGGCGTGAGTCGCCCTCAGCGAGATTTCGGTTTAGCATAGGCAGCCATGAAGCAAGGCTGGTCAAACTCCCTCGACTTTCTGTGGCCGGAGAGCGGACATCCGCCCCTTTTCGTGATCGCCGGCCCGTGCGTCATAGAGAGCGAGGAGCACTGCCTCAAAATCGGCGGTCAAATGGCCGAAGTTTGCGGAGAGCTCGGTCTTCCATACATCTTCAAGGCGTCGTTCGATAAAGCCAATCGAACCTCGCTTCATTCTTATCGCGGTCCCGGTCTCGAGGAGGGCCTTGCGATTCTCGGGCGCGTACGGGCTCGGCTGGGCGTTCCCGTGACCTCGGATATCCATGAACCGGCGCAGGCGGAGCCCGCCGCCGCCGTCCTCGATCTGCTGCAGATTCCGGCCTTGCTCTGCCGCCAGACCGACCTCGTTGTCGCCGCCGCTCGGACCGGCAGAGCCGTAAACCTGAAGAAGGGGCAGTTCCTGGCCCCTTGGGATATGCGATACGTCGTCGAAAAAGCCGTTTCCACCGGGAACCGACGGCTCCTAGTGACCGAGCGCGGAACGTGCTTCGGATACAACAATCTCGTCGTTGACTTCCGCAGTCTGTCCAGTTTGCAGGACCTGGGTTTTCCCGTCGTTTTCGACGCCACGCACAGCGTCCAGGTACCGGGAGGCGGTCGGGACCGGAGCAGCGGTGAGCCGAGGTTTATCCGTCCATTAGCTAGGGCGGCGGTGGTCTCGGGAGCCGACGGCGTGTTCCTCGAGGTGCACGACGCCCCCGAGAGAGCACTCAGTGACGGAGCTAATTCCCTTGCCTTGGCGGAGGTGAAGGTGGTGCTGGAAGATCTGCTGGAACTCCACGCCGTGGTTCGGAGGCGCGATGCAAGAGCCTGATCTCGATCTGGCTCGTCGGATCCTTGAGATCGAAGCCGACGCCATCCAGCGGCTCGCCGGTCGTCTAGGTCCCGACTTCGAGACGGCGGTGGAACTGCTGGCTTCGACCCAAGGGCGCGTGGTGACCAGCGGCATGGGCAAATCGGGGATCATCTGCCGCAAGATCGCGGCCACGCTTTCCAGCACCGGGACACCTTCGCTGTTTCTGCACCCGGCGGAAGCGGTGCACGGAGACCTTGGAATGTTGGCTCGAGGAGACACCGTCTTGGTTGTCTCCAACAGCGGAGAGACTCAGGAACTCATACGACTGCTGAACACGATCAAGCGGCTGGGCCTACCTCTCATCGCCATGGTGGGTAACCTACAGTCCACCCTGGCCGCACATGCCGACGTGGTTCTGGACATCAGCGTCGACCGGGAGGCCTGCCTGTTCGGCTTGGCCCCCACCGCTTCCACTACAGCCGCCTTGGCCCTGGGCGACGCCTTGGCGATGGTTCTGTCTCGAAAGAAAGGATTCCGCCTCGAGGAGTTCGCCCGCCTCCATCCCGGAGGAAAGCTGGGTAAGCGTCTCGCAAAAGTGCAAGATCTAATGCATGTGGGTGACTCGATCCCCCGTGTCTCCCGTGAGACACCAATGGACGAGGTGATTTACGAGATGTCTCGAAAGGGTCTGGGTATCACGGCCGTCACCGACGATGGAGGAAGACTGGTGGGCGTCATCTCGGACGGCGATCTTCGTCGATTCCTGCAACGGGACCGGGGAGGCCTGCTGCAGCGCACGGCCGAGCAGTGCATGACGCCGAATCCCGTGACGATTCCGCCCGGAGAGATGGCCGCCAAAGCCTTGGATCTGCTGGAGCGACGCAAGATCACCTCCTTGATGGTGGTTGATGAGACGGCCCGCCTCATCGGCGTGCTGCACCTCCACGACCTGTGGGGAACCGAGTTGTTCTGAGCGACGCACGACGCGTTCCGCGTGAGACGTGGCCCGTGCCGCGTACCGGGTAGGCGTACGGCGTGGGTGGCATATTGATGGATCTTGAGATCACTCCATCAGGGCTTCCGTGGTTGATGGGGGCCCGCCTGGAGAGCAGTATTAAAAGCACGGCCCCCGGATGCCACGGGGATCTTCCGTGGCGGTCGGCACGTAAGCGACAAGCCGGGGCACTTCCAACGAGCGGCACAGTGGGGACCGGTACGCCGAGATTCAATCCGCGAAGGTCATCCGCGGCTTCAATCCGTTCCCACCGTAAAAGATCAGCCGGCTCCTCTGGGGAGTGCCGGTCGGAAATGCGCCGGGCGACGATTTCCGACCGGCGGGAGGCCCGAGGGAAGGCCTCCTCGGGGAGGAGGGATTCAACGGGAGGAGAGACTGTCTCGTGAGCTAAGCTGCACGCGCTCCTGCCGGAGGGTAAGCCAGTACAAGGGAACGTCCGACACGATCTCGGCCGTGCCCAGGAACTCTCCGGCTGCCGCCAACTCCGGAACGAGCTCCGTCCAGTTACGGGCCAGCTGCTCTCCAGGATCCAGAGTCAGTTCGCCTTCAGCGAAGCGGTTGCCGAACTGATCGAAGACGACCACGCTGACCAGCGCCTGTTGTGCGTTCTCCAAGGGATTTACGACGGCCACCGTGCTCGACAGCTCTCGCTGAGGAGCGGACTCGATTGTGAGGGTCGCAGCTTCCACCGCCGGACGAGGCAAGAGACTCGTGACTGTGAGCATCGAGCCAGAGCTGTCAAAGATCTTGTACAGTACTTCGACCGCCAAGTTGTCTTCCGTCGTGATCTCCAGCCGACCAACCTTCAGGCCCTCAGCACTGAAACTTTCCGCAACGGCGGCTCCCCGGCCGGGGATTTCCCGCTGCAAGGTATCCGCAGCTTCGACCCCGCCAAGGTAGACGCGCCGCAACATCGCCGAAGCGGTCCCGTCCGGTGAATAAGTTCGAAGGGTTGCTCGGGCCGGGTTCAGTACCTCCGTTCCCAGGTTGACTAGAGTGACCGACGTCTCAATAGTAAGCCCCTGCGCCGAGCCGGCCGCAAACTGGGGCACTACAAACTTCCGCTCTTCCGCAAAGACCGTACTTATCCAGAACAATAAGCCGGCCGCAACTATCTTATTTATCTTCACCTTGTTAGTCCTCCTAAGAAGAGGGGAGGCTCAGGATGTCCGAACGCCTCCCCTAATTTCAGCAATCCAAACTCAGAACGGTCCAAAGTACGTCCAGCCCCGATACCACTCGTCGGTGGGACCGGCACAACCGATAAAATCCACGTCGGTAGTGAAGAAACCGTCGTCGGGCGGCGTCGCGACGAAGTTCTTGTTCAGGGCGGGGGAGTTCAACTCTGGACGGAAGTCGGGCGCAAGCAAGCTGCTTGGGTTTCTCAGCAGCGGATCCACGATTCGGTTGGTTGCTTCCTGCGTCACCCAACCGACCGAACTAAAGCCGCCGCTGAAGTCGGCTCCATCGTTAGCGAACTGCCTCAATCCCTCGGATCCCGTACAGGAACGGCCTTGACCGGGAGCAGTACAGTTACTGAAAGAGATCGAGTGGCTCAACGTCAAGTCTCCAGTCTGCGCGCGGTTGGCGGTAGACTGCTGGTCGACATCCACCGCGCTGTTCTTGAAGTAACCGACAACAACGTTCCGCAAGTGACCACCCGTTCCTTCGCGAAGCAACATCCCGATGTCGCTTTCGTTGAGATCACCCGAGGGATCCCCTAGAAGAGTGACGTTGTAGAGTGTCGGCTGAGAAACCGGTTGCGCCGTGTTATTCGTCGACAGATTGTCAGCTTCAATCCCGTTGTCGGCGTCGGCCGCGTCTTGCTTCACGCAGACGAACTGCACCTTGCCCCGCCAACCCAGCACCCAGTCGAGGCTGTCGTCACTGTTTCCGGTCAACACAATGTACTTGGCGTTAACGGTCCCGCCGAAAAACTCGACGCCGTCATCCTTGTTCTTGTGCACTTGGATGTGGTCCACCACCGTACCTGCCCCGACGCCCTGGAAAGCGATGCCGTTCAACTCATTGTCGGGGCTGAATTCGATGCCGGCGAACTCAACCCGTACGTAATGCAACTCTCCACTGTTGTCATTGGGATCGTCGCCGCCGAAGAGGCCGGTACCCCCCTCACCGTCCTGCTCACCCGTGTTGATGGGAGCATACCCGTTGATGATCAGTCCTCCCCAATCGCCGCTGTTGCGTTCTCCCACAGGATTGGCGCTGGTCATGATAACGGGCCGTGCCTTCGTTCCCATCGCACGAATCTTCGCCCCTCGATCGATGACCAAAGAGGAGTTTTGGCCGATTCCCAGAACGACGGTCCCAGGCTCGATGGTCAGTGTGGCCGGTTGTCGAACAAACACTGCGACGTCGTTGATGAAATAGGCATTGTTCGAGGTCCAGGTCGTGTTGGTAGTGATCTCAGGCGCTACCGGCACTATGTTATCGACCACGGTAAACAGAAAGTCGCTATAAACCACGGTTCGCTGGCCGGAAGCTTCACGAAGATCCAAAACCAACTGGTAAGTACCCGTCTCGAGCCTGTCCACCGAAATCCCCGGACCCACAAGCCCGTTCGGACCCAACAGGACCACGTCCTCCATTACAGTCACGTCAAAGAGCGTGAAACCGCCTGGGCGACTGCCGTCGATCGCCTCCACCTCACCCGGCTCGAGCAAACCGCCGTCGCTGATGTAGTGAACCTCCCCCGTAGCCTGGTTGCGAAGGGTGAGAAAGAACACCCGGGGGGATTCATTCCCGTTGGGATCTATCGTCGCGCGCAGCTCCACCGCGGGGGGCAGATTCGGGTTTCCGCGTTGAAACACCACGCTGTTGGCGTAAATGAACACGACCGGGTGAGGCCCGTCGGCGACGGTACTCCGCAGAAAATCCCAGGGCAACGCTTCATCTCGTCGCCCGGCCGACAACAGTCCCGTGCAGCAGAGCACCACCGCAAGGAACCCGGTAAGGAAGGGCATCTTCTCTGATCTCTTCAGATCCGCAAACGAACGAACTAAGTTCTTTCTGTCGGCTTTCATGTAACCTCTCCATTCTGTGATTGAGTTAGGTTAGGCGACCCTTCAGAGACCAGGACTCCCTATCGTTCTCCGAAGAAGTCGTAGCTAAGGGAAACGTTAAACGTCCTGCCGGGACGATAGACCCGCTGCGGCAGCCCACCCTGGGTATAGCGAACCTCTTCGTCCAGGAGATTCTCCGCACTAAAGCGTAGGTTCCAGCGCCGGGAAGCTCCCAACGGCTGCAGAATGACGGTGTCGAGACGCGTGTACCCGTCCTCGATGATGTCGGGTAATCCCAAGGCACCCACATCCGTGATCCGGGAGCCTTGGAAGTTGAGCAACGTTCGGACGGTGGTTCGCGACACCGGATGGCTGTATTCGATAACTGCATTGAAGACGTGGCGACTTTGACCCTCCAAGGGGCGTCGCAGCGTCGTGAGAACGACAATGTCTGTTCTCGGAATGGTCACATCCGAATCGACGAAGGTATAGTTGAGAATCCCTACCAGTGGAGAGAGTCTCGTCCACAAGAATCCGAGATTCTTGCGCAGGTCCAGCTCAATGCCGTAGTTTCGGGCGCGGTCGGCGTTGCGGAACGATGTGCGCAGTTGAGCCGTTGCTTCCACCACCCGCTCGATGGGGTTCGTAAAACGCTTATAGAAAAAACTCGCGGAGACGAGCTCTCCGGCTGCCGGGAACCACTCCCAGCGCAGGTCGTAATTCTGAATCGTGGCCTGCTTCAAGCCGGGAAAACCCTGGACGGTGCGTCCGCCTATCACGTCGGTGAAATCGAAGGGTGCCAGTTCCCTGAATTCCGGACGGTTAAGCGTCTTGCTCGCCGAAGCCCTTAGGTTCATCGAACCGTTCAATTGATAGACCACGTTGAGGGCCGGCAACCAGTTGCGGTTTCGTAGCTCAGTGGCTACCGTCACCGCTTCGCTCTTGAACGCATCAAAGGTCACCACCCTCTGGACATGGTTCTCTCTACGTACACCACCTACAAAGCGCCAGGGACCGGTGGAAATGTCCGCCATCAGGTATGCGGCTCGGTTCCATTCCCGGGCATAATAAGAGTCTGTATTTCGAGTCTCTTCCCGCAGTTCGAAATTACGGGGATTGATATTCTCGGGTGCAAACAGCTCTTCCGGCGGCGCACCCCTGTCGATTCCCTGAAACGATCGGGGGACAAACCGGAAACGGCGAGCCCAAAAGTCACGGTCACGGTGCCGATAGGCAAAACCTCCCTTAAGACTCCCTACGATTCCGCCACCGTGAAAGAAGGTCGTTAAGCTGACGTCCGGATCCCAGACCACTTCGTTTAGATTGATGAATTCTCGAAACCCACTTTGGGACTCGTCGGCAATTACATAGCGAGCTTCCGCGGCGCTGTACTCGTAAAGTGTCTCCCGCAAGTCCGGCTCATCCATATCGGAGCGACTTCGGGTTACCCGCCACTCCAGGAGCGAATTCGCCAAGAACGGCAGAATGTGTTCACCGGTAACCTGGCCGGAATAGATCGCCTCCTCCGTAAAGCGAAGACGAAAGTCGCGAATATCCGTGTTGATATCCCGATTGAAACCCTCAAAGATACGGCTCTCGTCCCGACCTTCATGAGTGTAAAAGTTCTTGAAAGTGATCTTATGGTCATTGTTCAGACGGTAAGCGAGGTTACCCAGCAGTCCGGTCCGGGCGGTCGTGGAGCTAATGTCGAACTCGTACTCGCTGAAAGGCGTCAATCCTTGTTCGTCCATGGCGTAATAGTTCTGGACCTCCGCCCTGGTGCTGTACTCCGTGCTGTGGGTGACGGCTACGATTAGGCCGACGGGACCCCATGTGTTGCCGCCAACGATCGAGAATTTCTGGCCGGGGATGGCGTCGGATCCCATTGAGGGAGTCCAGTTATTTGAAAACGCACGACCGAATGCCTGGACTTCTTCGGACGAGAAGCCTGAAGAGAACGCGGTTCCCCTGACAATCTTTTGCGGGGGAATCACCGAGGGAAGAACCCTCGTCCCGTCGTCATAACCCCAAAAATCGTATGCCCCTCCGGAATAGTCCAAGAAGGGCTTGAACGTGGTCAGCGTGTTGAACGAAGACCCGTAAGAGACCCGCAACATCGCCGAACGGGGAAAATCGAGCGAAACCACCCTAACGACTCCACCCGAAAATTCCCCCGAGAGATCGGGGGTAAAAGACTTCACGGTCTCAACGTTCTCCAGCAAAGTCGCCGGGAAAAGGTCCATCGCCACCACCTTCCTGTCCGGCTGAGTGGAGGGAATCTCTGCTCCGTTCAGTTGGGTCGAACTGTAGCGCTCGCCCAGTCCCCGAACGAAAACGTACTTCTCGTCCACAACCGACACACCGGTGACCCGACTCATGACATCCGCCCCGTCTCCGCCGGGTAGCAGGCTCATTTCCTGCCGACCTATCCCGTCGATAAGTACCGCACTGCCCTTGCGCTCACTTAACAGGGCTTCAACCGTCGCCCTTTCGGAGTCGGCCACCACTTCGACCGTCTCTTGAATCACTCCCGACTCGGGCATGATCGTAACTTCCTGCCACACTTCTTCATCCACTCGGACCTTGACACCTTCAATTACCCTCTCGAAATAGCCCGGTCTCCGAGCCGTCAACTGGTATTCCCCGGGGGGCAAGTCCACGCTGAACATCCCGTCAAGGTCGGTGCGGACCGTCACCCCAACCGGCAGCACCTCAATGATCACGTCGTGAACCGTGGCGCCCGTTCTCAGATCCAAAACGAATCCCCGCAATGTTCCCTTCTCCACCGTATCCAAAGGAAACACCGTGGCCATACTTACGGCGGCTGCAACCGTCGCTGTATAGGCCAAGTAAACCCACCTGCGACATATCCCTCTCATTTCTTCCTCCGCTTCGACCGACTTCGCTTCCCGGACTCCCGTCGGACCGGAGCCGCTGCAAGGCATTCCGATTCCAACAGGGAGCAGTGTATGGGTCGTCTGTCAGAGTGGGATCAGATCCCGATTAAGGTTCGGTAAAGAATCGGAAAAGGTCCGAAATGGGTGACACGAAATCGGCAACGAAGCAGCTGACAAGCTCACATTTCTGCGTCAAATCACTGAGGGCATTAAACTAAAAGGCAAGGTCGGCACGCATTTCTGCTGAAAGGGAGCGAGACTGGGCGGGGAAAAGCGCCCGGTCGAAACCGAGGATGCGGATTGCTCAAAATCAGTCGCCTTCTTCTTCGTATCTCCCGCTTGATCCCCGGTCGGCCCCCGGAACGTTCAGGTCTCCGGTACCCAAATGCCAGGCCTCAACTAAATGCGGGTGTTGTGTTCCGCCTCTCCGGCGGCACTACAGTCCCGTCAACTACCTTTCCCGCTGACGATCCCGCTTTCTCCTCCGGGAACACCAACCTTTCAAAACCCGTAGGGATCTAACAACAAGGAGAATCACGAAGAGATCGGAACGGTCCTGAGAGTAAGGGGGGATTGAGTGGAAGAGCCAGAGCTGGTGGAACGAGCTCAAGCAGGGGACGTGGACGCGTTCACGCGGTTGGTGGCTGAGCATGATCGGGCCGTTCTCCGACTGGCATTGCGCTACACGGGTAGTGAGGACGAGGCGGCCGACCTCTACCAGGAGACGCTGTGGAGGGCGTATCGTTCGCTGCCCCGGTTCCGCAACGACAGCCGTTTCTCCACGTGGCTGTTCCGCATCGCGGTAAACGTCTGCCTGAAGCGAACTGAAAAGCAACGGAAGGAGGCGGCCGTCTTGGAGCCGATCGCTTCGGAGCGTTCTCTGTCATTCTCGGCGGCAAGTCCCTTCGCAGGACCGGAAACCGCGTTCCGGCTGGCCGAGCTTCGTCGGCGCCTCTACACTGCTTTGCAAGACCTTTCTCCCCGCCAACACATGGTCTTTGTCTTGCGCCACTTTGAAGGTTTGCCCCTGGCCGACATCGCGACCCTTTTGGACTGTTCAACCGGGTCCGTCAAGAAGTACCTCTTTGTTGCCACCCGCCGCTTAAGGGAACTCCTACAGGACGTCTACGAGGAGACGCTATGAGAAAGGAATCATCAGACACCTGCGGTCGGCTCAGTACCGAGCTGCTGGAGCTGTTCTATTACGGGGAACTTCCGTCATCGAGAGCGGATTCGGTGCGGGAACATCTGGCCGGCTGCGAGGTCTGCCGGAACCGCTGGGAGGCACTATGCGCCTGGCTCGACAAAGTACGGGCGGTCTCCCCGGATCCGTCGGAGGAAACCCTGCATCGTTGTCGGGCGGAGTTCTCTCGTCGCCTGCTCAAGGAAAGTGTCGGACGGGGCAAAATCCGCCCGGGCGCTTCCTCCCCTTGGTGGCAAACGCCCTGGGCGGCGGCAGCCGGCGTCGTCCTCTTCCTGCTAGGGTTCGCCGCCGGCTGGGTCGTGGCTCCGACGGCCGAGGGAAATGCTGGTCCGGGCTACCTTTTGGATCACCCGGAGTTCTACACCACCACATCGCACATCACCTACGACCCCGACCGCGATGTCTTGAGGCTCGAGGTGGTCGCCGCGCGGAGGTTGCAGATTACCGGTTCGCCCCAGGACCCCGAGAAAGCCCGCCTTCTGGCCCGCAGCGTCCTCGCGGCGACGAATCCAGCCGTCCGGCGGCAGGCGGTTGAACTGCTGGGGGAACTATCGCTCAACCTCCAGGAGATCGAACCCGCTCTCATCGCGGCCCTGACCACCGATCCGAACGCCGCCGTCCGGACACGGTCTCTCGAAGTGCTTCTGCGGCGACGCGTCACTCCCGCCCTGTGTCAGGCCTTGATCGACGTTTTGCTGAACGACCCGAATCTTGCCTTGCGGCTCCGAGCCCTCGAGGCTCTGTCGGAATTGCTGGAGAAGGAGCCTGCGATGTTGCGACCCTCCGAGGTCACGCGCCTGTTGCAAGTGGCACAGAACAGCGAGAGCACGCTGCTCCGACGCCGTACCAACGCCCTTTTGCAAGAGTTTGAGAAATGAAAGATCGGCCGGCGGAACGAAGCACCGCACAGACGTACCGACACCGGACGGCTTGCGCTTCTCTGCAGCATCGTAAAACGCCGGACGTCCGTCGGCCCAAGAGAGACATCGAAGGTTGCGCATTATTTCCGGCGTCCTTCGAACGCAAAACAGAAGTCACTTCCATTCACCGATCGACAGGAGGAGCAACATGAAGACGAAAGAGCATGCATCCCTTACCCCCCCATGGTTTGCGACCCCGGCCCGGGCCGGGAGGCATCGACTCACGGGGCCGTGGTTCTTGGCGCTGGCCGCCGTCCTGACTGCGGGATACCTGGGAGCCGCACCACAACCGGTGGTGAAGTCCTTCCCGGCGACCCCGGGCGGCTCCCTGGTGGCCGACATAGAAGGTGGCGACATCGTCGTCATCGCCGGGGGACACGACGTTCAAGTCAGTGTGGCAGGACTCCCCTCGGCACTAGCCGACGATCTGGTCATCGAACAAACGGCCGGCACGGTGCGAGTCGGCTTCCACCCATCTCGGGGAGCCCGTTCTTGGTCCGGCATCCGCTTCGAGTTCACGGTTCCCCCGGAGTTCAAGCTGGACCTGAGAACCTCGGGAGGCGATATCCGCTTCCAAGGAACGTTCACGGGAGAGATTAGCGCCAAGACCGCCGGCGGGGACTTCCAGTTCGACCGCCTGGCCGCCAACACTACGCTGACGACCTCAGGAGGCGACATCGTCGGAGGAGAAGTAGCCGGCGACGTAGAGCTCCACACCTCTGGAGGGGATATTCGCCTGACGGACGTAACCGGTAACGTGACGGCGAAAACCTCCGGCGGCGACATCACCGTACGGAGCTGTACCGGAAACCTGGAGGTCAAAACGGCGGGCGGCGACATCGATCTCGGAAGTATCGCAGGCGCGCTCGTCGCCCAAACCGCGGGCGGGGACATCAAGGTGGAACACGCAGCCAAGGCCGCGCAATTGAAAACGGCCGGCGGCAACATCCGCGTGCTTCGCGCCGACGCGGGACTTGAGGCCACGACTGCCGGAGGCGACCTACAGTTGGGCGCCGTCGCGGGAGCATTTTCCGCCAAGACCAGCGGGGGCGACATCTCCCTCGAGTTGGCTGCGGGCGCCCAAAGCGGCACCGCCAAGACCGCGGGAGGGGACATTTCCCTAGCAGTCTCTCCCGCGAGTCGTGTGACCATCCGCGCTCGGATCAAGTTGCTTGGAAACGCCGAGCCTGACGACTATACGATCCGTAGCCTCATTCCAGACCTCCAACTCCAGATC
>JAPXNP010000035.1:0-11204 GCA_033811955.1 Acidobacteriota bacterium | reverse complement strand
AAGAGGTGTCCCAGCTTTTCTTTCTTAACCCGGAGATAGTTCTGGCAGAAGGGCGAGCTGGGAACGATCAGGGGAACCCGCTCCATTACTTCAATTCCATTGTCTTCGAGAGCCCGAAGCTTGTCCGGGTTGTTCGACATCATGCGCACCTTGAAGGCACCCAGGTACCACAAAATCTCGGCACAGAAAGCATAATCCCGCTCATCGGCCCCGAAACCCAATTGCAAGTTGGCTTCCACCGTGTCTAACCCCTGGTCCTGCAACTGATAAGCGCGAAGCTTGTTCAGCAGACCAATACCCCGGCCTTCCTGCATTTGGTAAATCAGCACTCCCTCCTCCGCTTGGGCGATGCGATTCAAGGCCTCCTCGAGCTGGTCACCGCAGTCGCAGCGGATCGAGTGGAGTGTATCGCCGGTCAAGCACTGGGAGTGAATGCGTACAAGGGGGAAATGCCGCAACGGGGGGCGTCCCTTGACAAGAGCCACGGCTTCTTCTCCGGTTTCTCGATTCTCGAAGCCGTAGATTCGGAACATGCCAAAACGGGTTGGGAGTTCGGCGTCTACCACCGATTCATCGTTCAGCAGCCGGTAGGCCATTCCGGCGGCAGTATAGCACCTGCGGTGCCTCCGGAGCGGGCTTCGCGTCAACTGCGCCCGCCGTCGCGGTCTCTTCCTCCCGAAGTCTCGGAGGTGGTGTCCAGCAGCAGTTCCAGCGTCGCTTGGAAGCGTTCCGGAGGAAGGTATCCCGGCAGGCGGGTGATCTCTCGACCGTCGGCGTCGAAGAAAATGACGGTCGGATAACCGGTAATACGTCGCTCCAGAGCCATTCGGCGACCGGCGACATCATCTTCTGCGTTGAGGCGCAACCACACGAAGCGATCTCCCAACTGCTCGATCAATCCGGGATCCGAGAACGTCGTGCGATCCATTTGCCGACAGTAAGTACACCAGTCCGTATATAAGAACGTGACGACCTTTCGTTGCTTGGCCCTCGCCTCCGAAAAAGCCGTTTCGGGGTCCCGCAACCATTGCAGTTCTGGAGCCTCCGACCGTTTGAGGGGAAGCAACGCAAGGGCCAACAACAAGGCGACCAGCAGAAACAACCATCGATCCGCCTTGACTGCGTTACTCACGGTTACGATTACCTCCCAAGGCGGGTTCGGCCGGCGTTGGCGGCTGTCTCGTCGCACCCACCGGCAATTCCACCCAAAGATCGTCGTCGTTGCCGAACTTTCGGTCGGAACCTGCGGAAACGATTCGCCAGGAGTTCCCGGCATTTGCTACGAGTCGGTAAGGGGTGCCCCATGCGTCTACCCGAACTACGTCGGGTAGATACGCAGGACTCAGGCGATCGACCAGCTCTACATAAGAACCTACGTCGGAAAGCGAACCCCCTTCCCGCACCCAGCGATCGGCGGCCTGAGCGACGGCATCCAACTGTGACCGGGTGTCATTTATACGCAGTTCCTCCAATGCGGCCAAGATCCTGTCCAATGATTCCCACCATCGGTCGTCCAACCGGATCTCGCGAACGTACCAGCCCCCGTCGGTGCGTTCGAGCCTGGCGGGTACCCGCACCGTGATCTCGGCCGTCGCTTGATCTCCCACGATCTTTGCGTCCGACACGGTTACGCTCTTCTTGGACCAGTTCGCACCGTCCAGACGGCGGACCTGGTCCTGGACCTGTCTCTCGAGGGATTTGCCGCATCCCATCGCGAGAACGATGAGCGTCAGCACCATGGCCCGGGCCGGCGGAAAGACACGCACGCCGTCACTATAACACGAGGGTGAAAGGGCAAGGAGTTACCGGCAGGCATGGTTGAAAGAGGTGTGGGGAAAGACGCTACTTGTTCCGATAGAAGGGAAGTGCAACAGGTAAGCACGAAAGAAGTGAACCTCGGCAGATCGGGCGATGGGAGAGCTTGAAGGGGGAGTCATTTGCGTGAGACACATCCGAGCGAGCAAGTCACTCACCCAGCGGATTGGAGATCGGAGAAACGAACGGAAACGCCGAAGAAGCTGCCAAACCGGAACCCGGACGAAGTCCGCCCGGTTGGCGACTTGACGTAGGATCGTTGCCCGGCCAGCATAACGTCCATGGCCGTTCGTCTGGATACGCCCGTACAGTACCTCAAAGGTGTCGGGCCTCGGCGGGCACGGGTGCTTGACAGTGCCGGACTGAAGACGGCGGAGGACGTCTTGCATTACCTTCCCTTTCGGTACGAGGACCGCACGCAGTTTGGCCGGGTGCAGGATCTTCAGCCCGGCATCGAGGTGGTCCTGAAGTTGAGCGTTCTCGAAGCCGGTAAGTACCGCACGTCCCGTAAAGGGATTGAGATTGTAGAGGTGATTGCGCGGGACGACAGTGGGATCGTCTCGGTGAAGTTCTTCAACCAACCCTACCTGGCCGGTCGATTTCGTCGCGGTCAAAACATGGTGATTTTCGGCCGCCCGCGGGAGGACGTTTTTACGGCCGGGTTAGTGTTCATCAATCCGCAGTTTGAGATTCTCGGCGGTTCCACCGACGAAGGACTGCACACGGGACGCATCGTCCCGATCTATCGCCGGGTCGGCGCCCTGACGTCTAAACAGCTCCGGCAAATCCTCAGCAACTTGGTTCGGCAACTGGATTCTCAATTGCCGGAGCGGCTTCCTGAAGAGATTCGTCGGCGGTGGCGACTGCCCGAACTGGGTGAGGCCTATCGCAGTGTTCATGCACCGGCGGCTCCGGACGAACCCGAAGCTCGAAAAAAGTGGGTTGACGATTTGAACGCGCGAAGGACACCTGGCCACCTCCGCCTCGTGTTCGAAGAATTTTTTTGGTTCCAAGCCGGACTTCAGCTGCTCCGCAGCCGCCGAACCAAGGTGCAGAAACCCCACTGTATCGTCGTTTCGGACGCGATCCGTGAGAGGTTGCGGGAGATGGTGCCGTTTTCCTTAACCGGTGCCCAGCGGAGGGTTTCCAAGGAGATTGCAACGGACCTTCAGAAACCTGCTCCCATGCAACGGTTACTGCAAGGTGATGTGGGTTCGGGTAAGACGGTGGTGGCCGCCTTAGCCATGGCTTTGGTTATGGAAAACGGCTACCAGGTGGCCTTTATGGCACCAACGGAATTACTCGCCGAGCAGCACTTTCGTACGTTGCAGAATCTGCTTTCGGGTCGGGGTTACCGGGTGGCGTTGCTGACGTCGAGCGTCTTAGGAAGGGAACGAAAAGCGATCCTGGGAGACGTAAGTCAGGGCGAGATTCAATGTCTGGTAGGGACCCACGCCCTAATTCAGGAAGGGGTTAAATTTGCGCGACTGGCCTTCGTCGTGATCGACGAGCAGCATCGCTTCGGAGTTGCGCAGCGCTCCCGTTTGGCGGAGAAAGGTGAGCGGCCGGATTTGCTGATCATGACGGCCACCCCCATTCCCCGCAGTCTCGCTTTGACTCTGTACGGGGACCTGGAAGCCTCTATTCTCGATGAACTGCCCCCCGGGCGACGGCCTGTGAAGACTATCGTTAAGACGGAGAAGAGCCGAGCGGAAGTATATGAGCTGGTTCGGCGGTTGGTCGGTTTGGGGCGGCAGGCCTACATCGTGTATCCGCTGGTGGAAGAGTCGGAGAAGTCCGACTTAAAGGCCGCGACGGAAGGAGCTCAAAGGCTGGCCGACGAGGTTTTTCCCGAGTTCAAGACGGGCTTGATGCATGGGCGGATGAAGCCGGAAGAGAAAGATGCTGTGATGGAGGCCTTCGCTTCGGGAAGTATCCAAGTTCTTGTGGCGACTACAGTTATCGAGGTGGGAATCGACGTACCGAACGCCTGCGTGATGGTGATCGAACATGCCGAACGCTTTGGGTTGTCGCAGCTCCACCAGTTACGGGGTCGCATCGGGCGGGGAACCGCCGGAGGAGTCTGCATTCTCATGGTAGATAAGGTAAAGACCCGAGAGGCCTTGGAACGCCTGAATATTATCCGACAGACCAATGATGGTTTCGTCATCGCTGAGAAAGATCTGGAACTCCGGGGTCCCGGGGAGTTCACCGGCACCCGACAGTCGGGTCTGCCCGAGTTCCGATTCGGTGACCTGGTGCGGGATCGACAGTGGATGGAGGTTGCGCGACAGGAAGCCGTCTCCCATGTTTCACGCCTGCTGGGAACGTCGGAGGGCAGGAAAGATTTGGCGGAGTTGGCGGCGGACTGGAAGCGTCGGTACGGGCTGTTTCAGGTTGGGTAGGCAGGCTGTATGCGTGTCATCGCCGGGAAATTCCGCGGGCGCCGGCTGGCGACGGTACCACCGGGTGTGCGGCCGACGTCCGATCGGCTCCGAGAAAGCCTGTTTAATGTTTTGGGGACTTCGGTTCCCGGCAGCTACTGGGTCGATCTATTTGCGGGTACCGGCGCCGTCGGCATTGAAGCGCTCAGTCGGGGCGCACGGTTTGTGCTGTTTAACGAACGGGACATACGGGCGTATCGCTGCCTGCGCAGAAACTTGGAACTGTGTGGCATAGCCGAAGGGTTTCAGGCGCTTCGCAAAGACGCTCTGGGTCTTGCCGGTCAGTTGTCTTCGGCCGAGCCGGCCGACTTTGTGTTCGTCGACCCTCCATACGGCTTTAAAGGATACCGGCGGCTGTTTCAGCTGCTGGCCCAGTCCTCGGTGGTCGGAGAGGAAACCTTGGTGCTTTTGGAAGTTTTCAAGAAGCAGTCGCTGGACTTTTTGGGTTCGGCCTGGGAAGAGCTCCGCAGGATCGAGGCCGGCGACAGTGTTATCTTCATTCTGCGGAAGTCCGAGGGGCCGCTCGAGAAGACTGAGCCTCCTGTGAGGCCGTCGAACTGATCTCCCGCAACGAAGTCGAACAGCTCTCGCGGCAAGTTTCCGGTAATCTGCGGGTTGCGTAATGGGGGTACGAAGGAGTGCTACTTTCAGACCCTTGATCAGGGCGGATGGAACAACTGGTGGGAATGGCGCCGTCTTTTCCGTGTTTTTTGCCAAGCGGTCGGCCGTTGCTCCCAGACTTCAAAATATCCGTTCGGGGTCGGCGCCCCGTCCAGTTGGCGTTGCGATGCTCCGGTGCGAACCCGTCCCGCTTTCCGGCGGTTGAGCCGGTTGATCTGTTTCACTTTGGAAGCCGACTTGTCGTCAAAGAGCGGTGAAAACGAACCGCGCGGTGAACGTTTGCCGTCGCCAAACCAAGCAGAAGCAGCAGCGCGGGCAGGAGTCGAGTCCAGTTGAGAGAATGGATTTCCGATTCCAACTCAAGACCTGGAACCCCTAAGTAGACGACGCCCGCCCAATAAAAAGGGTGACGGAGCTGAGGATGCCGCGCGTGGCTGCGCAGAAACTCTCGACGAGCTTTTGCCAAAGCCTCGTCCACCGGGACACCTTGACGGGCATAAGTAAGGGTTTGAAGGTAAATCGGGATCGATCGCTCGTCGAGCGGCCATCGGTTGGCTACGACGGCTTTGGCTCCGGAGGCCAGGAGCAGCTCCCCGAGACCCATCCAGAAAGGAGTGGCTTCCCACCCGCTTTGAGCTCCTTCGCAGGTTGCCAGCAGCAGCAGATCACACTCCAAAGGGCGACGGGACAGCTGCGCAAGTGCCCCGGCCCGACCGTCCCCGCGCAAGGTGGACAAGAACCAAAGCTTTGAGTCCAACCTCAGATGCGAGGCCAAGTAGAGCCAATTGGCCCGGTGGGGTAGGCGGTCGAAAGTAGCCTGATCCATGAGGCGAATACCCTGAATCCCTCTGAAATATGTTCTTTCTTTTTGGTATCCAGAGCGATCGCTCAACTCCTCCGACAGGACGGCGACAGGAGGTTCCCGAACTCTTTCCGACGCGTCCCATTGGATCTCGCCGGGATGCCCGTACGCCGTGATGTACTGATTTGCCAAAGGCCGACCGTCGGGCAAGGGTAGCACCTCGAAAGGAACCAGCTCCAAAAGTCCGTGGGGAAGGAATACCAGCTTGGGCTGATTCAGCTCGGGGAGAAGAGGGTGTAGGAGGGTTTCGGCCAGCCGTCGCAGCAAAGAGAGGTTGAGCTCGGCCGGCAGTGCGCGCCGACTCTGTCGTAAGGAAGCGACGAGGCTCTCCACGTCTCGGCGGTACCGGCCCGCCGGAGCCAGCCGACGGAAGAGAACGCGGTCTCGGGTGCGGAGCCAAACGAAGGTACCGGTCTCTTCGTCCGGCCAAAACTCCAGCAATGTCGCATTCTTGAGCGCGGCGGAGTTCCAGGGGGCGGAGGTTGGGAAATCGCCCAAGCGCCCGGTTCCCCACTGGATCAGGGTTTCCCAGTTATCGTCCCGCCCGACGCGCCGGACGGGGTGCCGACCGAGTTCCGCCAGCATCTGGCGAGCCTTCTCGTAGCGAAGCCTGCGCCAATGAGACAGCAAGAGCCGGGCCTCCCGGGTTCGGCCCTCGGCCACCAGGGTCCGTAGTTGTCCACCCAGGAGGCTTGACAAGGCCTCCTCGAACGGGAAGACGGGGCTGAAACTGCGCAATAAAGGATTCGAAGCGAAGAGATCTTGGTAGACCGAGTTAGCTTCTGCGAACCGTCCCTGGGATTCGAGGAGACGACCGAGCTGTATGCCGAGCCGCCGCTCGTAGTAGGAGAGTCGTTGCTGCCGAGCTTGTTCAAGCGCTTGCTTTAGAAGCTCAATTGCAGTGTGGTTTTCTCCCGATTGGCTGATCTTTAGGGCCTGAAGAAGGATGCGGCGGAAGTTGGATTCGGGCGATCCTTCCGTGATTGAAACAGCTATGGTGGGTGACTCTAAGATTTCGGTTTCGGCCATTTGGAATTCGGTGCCGGTGAAACTTCGGTATGGACGGGCCAAATCGAGAAACCGCAAAGCGCGCTCCGACTCCCCCTGATGCTTGGAAAACAGAGCGAAATTGAGAAGAAGCCTCCCTCGGATCTCAGGAGCGGTTTGGCGGCGCAGGCGACTGAGGGCTTCGATGTAGCAGACTTCGGCTCGGTGCCCCAACCCCAACTCCTCGTAAACCGACGCCAAGTTGTTCCAACCCGCCACTTGGCCATCGTTGAAACCAATGGTTTCCCACAACTCGAGAGCCTTTGCGAAACCGACCGAAGCGCGATCCAGCTCCCCGAGAAACCAAAGAGCGAAAGCCCGACTCTCTTCCAGTAAGGCGGCCTGGTAGTGACGTCCGCGGCTGCGGGCCGTAGCAAGGGCGGGTTCCGCGGCGGCTAGAGCCGACTTCAGATCGCCTCTTTCGCTAAGTAGTTCAGCCTGGAAATACCGGCAAAAGCCGGCTTCGGAGGAATGTTGGATGCCGCCGTAGTGCTTCTCTGCGAGACGGAACAGCTGCAACGCCCTCCCCCGCTCCCCTGCCTCCCAGGCGGACACTGCTTCCCAGTGAAGCGCCAGCCCCGAAGTCAATAAACCGTCAAGTTCGACAAAGTCGTCAAAGGATCGGTCCCCTGTTTTGGAGGAGACGGCCGCGACACACGGGGCGACCGGCAGTCCCTGCGACGCGTCTCGGCGTAGGCGCCGGTGCAGTTCGAGAGGAGAAGCGCGATACAGTTGTACGCATTCCTCGGGTGGTAACGAAGAGACGGTCTGCGCGGCCACGTGGCTGATGGTTAACACCGCTTGCACGGCTACAGCCAGAGATTTCCGAATCATGGAACTGCCCCTCATGGGGTGGCGTCGGGTACTGCTTGGCGGCTCCAGCCGGCTAGAATGCTTTCGGCCTCGGCTTGGAACTCGCCTTCCTCTTCGGCAAGCCTTGTGAAAAGTCGTTTCGCCGCAGGGAGGTTTCCTGCCCGCAGGTAAGCGTGGGCCAGATACCACCGGGCAGGGTAGGCCCAAGGTCCTTCCTTATCCGCCAAAGGAGCCAAAACTGCGACCGCCTGCTCGGGACGTTGTGCCAGAAGCCAGGAAACGCCCAGGTAGAAGTCGATCATCGGTTCGGAAGGGAGGCGAGCCAACGCGGTGGCTGCGGCCTCGAAGCGCCCGCTGCGGTAGAGGGCGAAAGCCTCAGCCAAGGCCTCTCCGCCCTCGGTTGAGGAGGCTCTCGTTTCCAAGGGTTGGTACGGATAGGCTTGCACCGTCGGGAAGTTCCCGGCTCCCGGGCCGATGGGAGTCAATCTCTGCCAGGCGAAGTAACTCAGCCCCAGAGCCGCCAAGACGCCCGCCGCCGTCGGAAGGTACCAGGGAAGTCGGTGCGATGTAGTCTTTCTTTCGGAAGCGTTCTCTCCTATCTCCAGAACGCTCATGATGCGAGCCCGCTCTCGGCAGTCGGGACATCGTTGGAGATGGTCTAAAACTCGGTCGCATTCTCCCTGATTTAACTCACCTCGAATCAGCTCGGGAATCGGCATCTGGTCACACTCACGAGACTGCATCACTCACATCCCTCGGTTGTTCTCTTCTCGGTTTGCGTGCGACGCTCTCCCGGCGAAGCATCCCGCGAATCATGTCGACGCCCTTCAACATACGACTGCGGAGGGTGGAGTAGGGCACGCCGATTTGTCGGCAGTGCTTTACGAGATTCCGCTCCTGTCGCGGCCCGAAGAAAAGGCAGAGTGCCTCTCGAAGTTCCGGCGGCAACTGGTGAAGCAGCTCATGCACTTGGTTGACCAGCCAAACGTTCGAGCCTGCCTCTTCTTCTCGGATAATCATCGCGAGTGGGTCGTTGCCACCTTCGAAGTCGTAGTCGCGGCCTTGCTGCGGCTCCGGAGCACGTCGCACGTTCTCTCTACGCTCAGACCGGTAATAGTCGATTGCCGTCGTGAGAACGACCCGGCGCAGGTACCGGAAGGCTTCCTCAGAGTCGGCGAAGGACCTGCCGGCCCGCAGTACGCGCATGAAGGCGTCTTGCAGAATGTCGTCGACCAGATCCCGCCGCGGAGCCACAGCCGCTGCGGCCGCGCGTAGCGCCCAGGACTTTTCGTTCCAAACTTTCTCCCACACCATAAGGCCGAACTGCGGTTTCCGGCAGCCCCTGTTAATAAGTAACGGAGACGTTGGAAATAGTATGGGAACAAAATGCAGATCTCAAGCAGAAAAAATACACCAGGGGGCCTTTCCGGATCTTTGCAGCCGAGTACGCGCATGGCCGATTGCCTCGCACATTCCGGATTGCGGAAGAAAGTCGGGCTGTGCTTGTCTTTCTTTATCCCACACGCTTGCTGAGCGGATCGGTTCGGCCGGCGCAGATCTGCAGTGTTCTTCCTCCGCCATGGGCCCCCCAAGCCCGTTTCAGCGGTTGCGGGGCAATACTTCGGGTCCCGGTCCTTGATTCCGGCCTCTGGGCGCGTAACGGGCGGCGGGAAAGCGGCCGGGGGGTGACGGCTACGGGCGGAGAATCGGGGGATTCTCCGTGCGGATTCGAAGCGGAAACGACATAGTAGTACGTCCGTCCGTTTACCAAGGGCCCATCAACAAAATCCGGCCGGTTGGTTATGCCGGCCGGCTCAAACGGACCGTCAACGCTCACCGCCTGTTTCACTCGATAGCTTAGGGCTCGGGGTGCGGCAGTCCAATTCAGATAGACTTTTCCGTCACCCGCTACTGCTCGTACTTCGTGCGGCTCCTCCGGGGCTTTCTCTTCTACTTTCAGCGTCAAGCCGGCCTCAATGGAAGGTAAGGACATCAGTCCTTGGTCGTCATAAGCCACCGCCGTCAGAGAGTACGTCCCGGTGGGGAGCTGTATCTTCCACCGGTATTGAAAGCGCTCCCGGGAGGAGGACTCTGCGATGAGGTGCCAGTCAAGGTAGTACTCCACGCGCCGCGTATCCGCCGACGTCCGCACCCGCAAGCTGAGTTCTTGACCGGGGACCACCGAGAGGCTGGACTCGTGTAGCGCGAAGCGAACCCAGGGTCGCTCATTGGGATGGAACGTCCCGCGATACAACCCGCAAAGGAATCCGTAAGTGAAAGCGGCATGGATCTGATTCTGGTGGATGGTGAACTCGCTGGCGGGGATATTGTGGCGGTTATGGAACCGTCCTTCGGCGGCGGGAAAGATGCTATGGTCTCCCGGATCGCCCTGCTTCCTCCAAATAACGGGGTACGCGGTGGAACGGGAGTAATCCTCGTCGCCGATCCATTCCCACGAGGGACCGAACCAATCACCGGTTTTATGCGTTCCATAGGGTACGAGTCCCGGTAGGATGGGGTCTATGTACACTTGGCTGTCCAGATGCAGGAGGGACCAGGAGTCGATGTGGAAGGGCTGTATTTCGGGTCGGTGCCCGAGCCCGCTCATCCAGACTAAGTTCATGGGATTGCCGCCCAGTGTGTAGTCGGCGGCGAACTGGACGGCGTCAAGGTACCGCTGCTCGCCCGTCAGCCCATAGGCGACGGCCTGCATGAGGGTGCGAGGGGTACTGAAGGTTCCAAGCATATTGGCTTGGTTCGGCGCGATGTGAGTGGCACGGTAGCCGCGCTTGAGACCCGGTTCCACCCAGTATTGATCGGCGGCGGAGCGAATAGCGGTGCGAATTCGATCCTGAAACTCTCGGTCCAGGTCGGTGTGGGAGTCGTCCAACAGTGCGTACAGACAAGCAGCCTGTTGCGGCCATTCGGGTCCGGCCCAGTACTCCCCGCTGAAGGAGTAGTTCGACCGATAATCGTCCTGGTAGGAAGGCTGCCCCGTAGCCCGGTAGAGTCCGACGGCACCGAATGCCAGCTCTTCGGCGGGAGCCCGGTGGTCCTTGGCCCAGTTGTAGGCCGAGCGGGCCTCCTGAATCCATTCCTGCGGTTTCTCCGAGCCGAGATCCAATTCTTGGTAGAGCGCGCCGAGCCAAGCGGCCAGTCCCGCGTATAGGGCCGTCACCCCGGGGTCTTCCTTAGTAACGGCAAGGTCGCGGTCGTCCAACCAAGAAGCATTGTTCCTTTTATCGGGATGCCCGGCGTCGATTCCCACGTAGGCCGGGACACCTCCTGTTCCGTGTCCGGAACTGAGAAGCGCCGTACGGGCCCGACG
Organism: Acidobacteriota bacterium; assembly: GCA_033811955.1. Lineage (GTDB taxonomy): Bacteria > Acidobacteriota > UBA6911 > RPQK01 > JAPXNP01 > JAPXNP01. The sequence continues at coordinate 274 of JAPXNP010000035.1, read as the reverse complement.
CAAAAAGCGAATGTACCAGGCCGCCTCGTCCAGCAGATCCGGAATCCCGTTGCAGCCTTCATCGATCCACACTCCGTCGCGCTCTCGTCGCCAGATGTTCCCGACGTCTCCGTCCCCAAACTTTTCCGGGGCCAGCTCATAAAGAAGGAGCAACATCGCAGGTACGTCGGCATGGACCCAGGCGTAGGTATCCCAGTCTCCCGCATCGTGGTACCAGCCCCAAATGCCCTTCACGAGCCGGGAAGTATCCTTGACTTCGGAGACGTGCTCCCGG